>CAZGOO010000001.1:0-21890 GCA_964527505.1 uncultured Oscillospiraceae bacterium
TCAGGCGGCGTTGCCGCCAGCTCCCCCAAAGGGGGAGCCAAGCGCGCTTCGCGCGACGGGGCGTCGAGGCGCCGCCCCCTACATCCGAAAACAGTGCACCGCTCCCTACGCCCGCAAATGGTGTGCTTCTCGCAAAAAAACCATCGTATTCCGATGAAATGAAACACAGAAAATCACCCTTTTGCAAAAATGCAGAGGGATTCTTGTTTTACATAAAATCAAGCGAGCGCTTGGTGGGCGAAAGCCTGATGAAAAAAACGATATGGCAAAGGAAGAAATGGAACGAAAAAAAGAAGTAATCGATATCTGTTTGAAATTATTTGTCGAAAACGGTCTTTTTGAGACTTCGACAAGGGACTTGAGCCGCGCGCTGAATCTGCAAAATGCCGGGCTGTACTACTATTTCCCGAGCAAGGACGATGCGGTGCTGCAATGCGCGGAGGAGGCGGCCATTCGCATTGAAAGGGCACTGATCGAGCCGACGATTCGGGATTTGTCCGACCCGGATGGGATGATGAAGCAGTTGCAGACCCGTGCCGATGAGATGGCGCCGATGATGCGCTTTCTTGCGGCGGCAAACGGAAGCAAACGCTACCACGACGCTTTGAAGCCCGTTACCGAGCGAATGGCGGGACGCTATCACTACTACGTCGATCGCATCGCGAAAGAACTGCACTGCGACCGGGATGAGATCGAGCCGTATGTATATATGACAATCGCGGCGGTGATGAACTATATGATTTTCGGCGAGCTGGCCTTTGCGATGCCGCAGATTCGGGTCGTCAAAGACGAAGTGCGAAAGCTCATCGCGTCAAAAAAAGCAGATTGAAGGGATGAGAGCATGAAATTCAAAGAAAAAACAAAGGACGGACGCTTTTCGCTGCGCGTAAAATCGTCCTCATCGGAAGAAATCGTGGATTTGAAGGAACTTGACCGCTTCTCGCGAATGAGCTTTCGCGGCTTTCTCCGACCGGTGAGCGCGAGCGCGGAGCAGATTCAGTATGCGGGCCCCGCGTGCATCAGCCTTGCGCATCGGCTTACGCGCCCGCTTGCGAAGCGGGAATTTTTGCTGATCGTAGAGCAGAGCGTTGCCGCCGCACAGAGTTTGCAGAAACACGGCTTCGACGGAAACTGCATGGTTACGGATTTGCAGAATATTTACATCAACGAAACGACAAAAGAGCTGTATTTCGTGTTTTTTCCGTGCGCCGTCGGAAAGATTCGAAAAATTCGCATCTTTGACCTTTTCGAGTCGCTGATTGCCCGTGCGACGATTCTCGATGAGCGGTACGACAATTCGCTTGCCCGCTTTACGGTGTGCTTCCGCGAAAGCATTGCCTCGGCGATTTCGGGAATCGAGGCTTATGTCGAAAAAGAGGACAGAAGCGTCGTGACTGCCGTCAAAAGGCACACCGTCGGCGGAAGCGGGTTCATAACAAGCAAACAGCGGCACTATTACGAGCACTACGGCTATGACGATCCGCCCACTGTCACGGAGGAAACGGGACTGCTTCCGGAAGAGCCTGCGGCTCCGCCCGCAATGCCGCGCGAGCCTTCGTTTGCGCGGACGGATTACGACGAAGCGACCGGGCTCCTCCCGCAGGAACGGGACGATGAAAAAACGGGCGTTTTAGGGCAGGATCCCTACCCGGCGGCTGCCGATTTTTCCCGAGAGCAGGACGACGAAAAAACGGGAATTTTAGCGGATGTACCGTCCGGTGGAGGAACCCGTCCGGGCGGCATGGGCGGTTTTGCGCCGGGAGCGGACGAGGGCACGGGCCTTTTGTCGGACGAACGATATGAGCAGACCGGTATTCTTTCCTATGACCCCGGAGATATGAGCGGCGTTGCTCCGCGCTATACAGGGGTGTCCTTCCCGTCGCTTCTGAGAATTACGACGCAGGAAAAAATCAGCGTCAACAAGCCGGTGTTCCGCCTCGGAAAAGAGCGAAGCTATGTGGACTATTTCGTAACGAACAATGTCGCGGTCAGCCGCAGCCATGCAGACCTGATTACCCGCGGCGAGCGCTGCTTTGTAAAAGATCTCAATTCCAAAAATCATACCTATATCAACGGAGCACTCATCGCACCGCAGCAGGAGGTTGAGTTACACGACGGCGACCGCCTGAAACTGGGAAACGAAGAATTCGTTTTCCGCATTCGAGAATGAGAAACAGGGAAAGGAGTGTGAAGAACCGTGCAATTTATCGCTACCGCAAACACGGACATCGGTATTTCGAGAGCTTCCAATCAGGACAGTCTGCTGATTAAACACGCGCTGATCGATGAGCAGGAAGTATTGATGGCGATTGTCTGCGATGGAATGGGAGGCCTGAGCAAAGGAGAGCTGGCAAGCGCGACGGTCATTCGGTCATTTTCCCGCTGGTTTGATGAGGAGTTTGCCGAGGAAGCACAGAACGTAAACCCGGAGGTCATCGGAGAACAGTGGTCGTTGCGGCTCAGAGAGCTCAATACCCGTCTGCTCGAATACAGCAGACGCAACGGCATCGAAGGACTCGGGACGACCTTTACGGGCGCGCTGTTTTTCGGAGACGAGTATGTGCTCGTCCACGTCGGCGACACCCGCGCCTATCACATCGGCGCGACGCTCCGTCAGCTTACGAAAGACCAGACCTTCGTTGCGCGGGAGATCGAACGGGGGACAATGACCTTGGAGCAGGCAAAGGTCGATCGGCGGCGTAATCTGCTTCTGCAATGCGTCGGCGCTTCCAAGACCGTCACGCCGCAGATTCTTGTCGGAAAGACGGAAAAGGGAACCTATCTGCTCTGCTCGGACGGCTTCCGCCATGAACTGACGGAGGAGGAACTTTACGATTCGTTCAAGCCCGCCGATCTGACAGACAAAAACATCATGCACGAACGCGCATGGAGCCGGATCGAACTGGTCAAGCGTCGCGGGGAACGGGACAATATCTCCGCGCTGCTTGTAAGAGCGGAGTGAGGGAAAGAATATGACAAAAATCGGAAGTGTAATCGAAGGAAAGTACGAAATCCTTAAGGAAATCGGAAGAGGCGGTATGTCCACGGTGTATCTTGCGATGGACAGGCGCCTCAACAAGCAGTGGGCGGTAAAGGAGATTCGCAAAAAAGGCAGCGGAAAAAACGACGAGATTGTCGTCAACAGTCTGCTCGCCGAAGCAAATCTGATGAAGCGGCTCGATCACCCTTCTCTGCCGCGCATTGTGGACATCATCGACAACGGCGTTACCATCTATGTCGTGATGGACTATATCGAGGGCGAATCGCTGGATAAAATCCTCGAAGAATACGGCGCGCAGCCGGAGGAACTGGTCATCGGCTGGGCCAAGCAGCTTTGCGACGCGCTGTCGTATCTGCATTCGCAGAAGCCGCCGATTATCTACAGAGATATGAAGCCGGCGAACATCATGCTCAAGCCCGAGGGCAATATCAAGATTATCGATTTCGGCATCGCCAGAGAATATAAGGAGCAGAGCCTTGCCGATACGACCGTGCTCGGCACGAAGGGCTATGCACCTCCCGAGCAGTACAGCGGCCAGACCGACCCGCGCTCCGATATTTTCGCGCTCGGCATGACGATGCACCATCTGCTCACGGGAATAGACCCGCGCAACGGCGAGCCTTATGCGCCCGTGCGGCAGTGGAATCCGGAGCTTTCCGAGGGCATTGAAGCCATCATCAACCGCTGCGTGGAGCCGGCGGCAGAAAACCGCTACCAGAGCTGCACGGATCTTCTCTACGACCTTGAGCACCCCGAGCTGATTACGCAGGGATTCCGAAAAAAACAGAAGCGTAAGCTGTCGGCCTTCCTTGTCACCTTCGGGCTGGCGGCGGTTCTGGCGATTGCCGGATTCGTGATGAGTCTCACGGCCACGCGGCTCAATGAGCAGGACTACGGTGCGTACATTTCGTCCTCGAATCCGAAAAGTTACTATTCCGCGATTGAAATTTACCCCGAGCGGGTCGAGGCGTACCAAAAACTGCTGGACTACAGCCGAAAAAATGATGTGACCGACGACGAGATTACGAAAATCGGAAACATGATTGAACGCAATGCCGATGTGCTTGATTTGAGCGACCCGGAAGTGGCGGAGCTGTACTACGACATGGGAAAAATGTACTTCGCGTTCTACAACGCGGACGGCTCGCTCAAGTCGCGCGCCGTGGCGGCGCAGCCGTTCTTTGAAACGGCGGTGCGGGCGGAGGCATCTTTCGGGAAAAAGAAGATTGCGGGCTGCTATGCCGAAATCTGCAAATTCGTGACCGAGGCGAGCAAGATCTCCGATCGGAGCCTCAATGAATTTACGCAGCTCTTTCAAACAATCGAGGACGCAATGGCAATCGTTGACAAAGCGTCGGACAGCGAGGCAAACTACGACAAAATTTCGTTCTATTACGCGGCAATGATGGTAATCAACGATCAGGCGCAGTATATGGCAAATGTCGGCTTTGAGCGAAGCAGGGCGCTGGGACTGATGGCAGAACTGAAGCAGAAAACCGAAGCCATTACGCCGGGCAGCAGCTATATCAGAGACCTTGTCGATAAGGCAAAGGCAGACTACGAAGCGTATATCATCAACATCGACGCGAAATACACCGAAGTCGAAAAACAGCAGCAGGGGAGGAAATAAGCATGGCACAGCAGCTTCAAACCTTGTCGCTCATCGCCTATATCGCGGCTGCGGCTTTGCTTACGGTAGCCGTGGTGCTGTGGTTCGCTTTGAAGATCCCAAGTGTGATCGGCGACCTTTCCGGCAGAACAGCCCGAAGGTCCATTGCGAAAATGCGCGCCGCCAACGAAAAAACCGGAGCCAAGCCGTATCGGCAGAGTAAGGTCAATGCCGCGCGCGGAAAGCTGACCGAAACGATGCACGGCGCGGGAAAATCCGTGCCGAAGAAAGCACCGCTCGCCGCAAGGTCAGCACCCGAACAGACTGCCCCGCCGAAGCCCGAGGTGACAACGGCGCTTCTTACGAACAACGGAGAAACGGCGTTTCTTGCGGACAGCGGTGAAACGGCGCTCCTTGCGAACGGCGGCGAAACGGCGCTGCTCTATCGGCAGGAGGCGCGCCCGAGCAGCAAAAAAATCGTGCTGCTCGAAGAGGTTCTGATGGTTCATACGGACGAGGAAATCGAATGAGCCGCGCCCTGAAGACAATTTTTATTGAAATGAACAAAGGAGAGCAAAAGACCATGAAACAGAGCAACAGAAACGGTTTCGGAAAACTGCTCGCCGTACTTCTTGTGCTGGCGATGCTGCTGAGCTCCACAGCGCAGACCGTGGCGGCCATGCAGAGCACCGAAACGCAAAAAGACGACTATGTATCGGTCACAAACGAAAATACGGCCGACGAACCCGGAAAAGATGACATTCTTCCCATCATCGACCAGATCACCGAGGATTTGAAAATCGAATTCGGCACCCCTTCCGCAACCGGTGAGACAACTGCCTACTTTGACCAGAAGATGACCGTGAAACTGACATCGACGGAGAAAGGATTTTCCCCCGAAAGATTGACGGTGAGCGTTACGAAAGACGGCGAAACGACAAAGCCGGAGCTTACATGGCAGTGGAAGGCGGAGCCGGAGACTGCCGTCGGAACATTCCCGCTGACGCAGGAGGGCGAATACACCGTTTCCGCCCGCTACACGGAAGCCGACGGCAATGAAATCAACTACACTTCCCAGCTCTTTGTTATTCACATGACCCGCCCGGTTGTTACCGTTTCTTACGATGACGGTATTTCCGTGGCCGACGGACGCAGATGCTACACCACGGCAAAGGAAGTGCACCTTACCGTTACGGTCAAGGAACACTACTTTGACGAAAATGATGTGCGCTGGATGATCACGGAAAAGGATGCGGCCAAAGAGGGAAGCTACTCTATCGGGAAATGGACGCACGAGGGCGACACGCACACCGTGAAAGTTACATTCTTCGGCGAAGCGAACTATACATTCCGTATGTACTATGCCGATATGGCGCGCAATACCGCCATTTATCCCGATAAGGGCGAGAGCGAATTTGCCGGCGTATATCCGCAGGACAGCTTCACCATCGACCGCACCGCGCCCGATGCGCAGAGCCTCAAAGTCGAATACTTTGTCGATAACGATTCGTGGAATTCCACCTTTGTTCCGAGTGGGCAGAAAGTTACCGTGAAGCTGACTGCCGAGGACGCGGTTTCCGGCATAGCTGCTTTCTGTTATAGTTTCAAAAAAGCCAAAGATGCGAGCCCCGTTAACAGCGAAATTCTCAATGTAACGATTGATGAATCGCAGATTACCTATTCCGAAGACGGAAAAACCGCCACGGCAATCTTTGAAATCCCGGGAGAGCTGCTCAGCAGAAACAGCCAGCTCAACGGAAGCCTCAGTTTCTATGCGATTGACCGCGCCGGAAACAAAAGCAGGGAATATACGGACGGAAAGCAGATTATCGTGGACTCCATCGCCCCGACTGCGCAGGTGAGTTTCAGCGAGCCGACGAACATCGTCGGAAATGTTCCTTACTACGACGGCGACATCACCGTGACGCTCACGATTCAGGAGGCGAATTTCTACGCCGAGGATGTGAAAATCCGAATTTTCCGCGACGGCGGCGATGCGACCGCGATGACCGCTTCGTGGGAAAAGACGGACACCGATACATATGTCGGCACCTTTACGCTTAAGGAAGACGGCGAGTACTATATTTCCATCGGCTATACCGACCGTTCTTTGAACAAAATGACGACTTATACCTCCGAAAAGCTCGTCATCGATACGGCCATTGAGCCCGCGACCTACACGATCAACGGCGAGGAGAAGTCGAACATCGGCGGCGCCTACGGCGGCGATGCGAAGATTGAATTCCGCTTTGCCGACCCCAATCACGACTCGCAGACGGTGAAACTCACCAGAACCGTCCTCGGAAAAATCGAAGAAGTGTCGCCCTCGCTCATCCAAATCGAGCGCAACTCGACCGGCGGTGTCGGCAGCATTACGATTCCCCGAGGCGTCGAGAACGACGGCATTTACGTTCTGACCGTCACGACGACCGACAAGGCAAAGCACACGGCCCAGTCCGAACTGAAATTCATCATCAACCGCTACGGCTCGGTGTATGAATACGGCGAAACGGTGACGGAACTGATCAAAGACGGCGGACAGTATATTCACGCCGTTGAAAAAGACCTGATTATCACCGAATACAACGCCGACGAGCTGGTGGAAGGCTCTTTGAAGATTCTCATCACCCGCGACGGCGAAAATGTTGAGGCGGACTTTACGACCGAAGTTTCCAGAACCGAAAGCGACGGGGATGGATGGTACTGCTATGTCCACACCATCAAAGCGTCGAATTTCGTGAAAGACGGCGTTTACAAAATCTCCCTCATTTCCGCCTATAAGACGGACGATTCGAGCCAAAGCGAATCGTCGAGCACCCCGGGCAACTCCCGCGACGAGATGGGCAACACGATTCTCGACAGTATGTCCTTTACGGTCGATGCGACCGCACCGGAAATCCGCAACATCGTGAATCTGGATCGCCAAATCGCCGACAAGAGCAAAATTCAGGACGGCAAACTTTCCGTGAAGTATACGATCGTCGATGTCGGCGGCTTGCAGCATATTGATATCTATGTGAACGGTGAAATTGTTCGCTCTTTGTCCGCACGCGACTTCGGCGACGACATCTTCAATTTCAGCGGCAGCTTTGAAATTGAGGAGCAGGAAGGCACCGCTGCGCAGAAAATTCGCATCGTGGCAACCGACCGTGCGGGAAATGTGACGGATACCGATTCGGAGAGCTTCCGCGCGGCGCACAGCAAGGACAACGAGCAGAGCACGTTCGTGTTCTTCGGTGAAGTGACGGTTTCGCGTAACTTCTTCGTTCGCTGGTATGCGAATAAGCCTTTCTTCTACGGCGCAATCGCGGGCGTGGTCATCCTAATCGCCGCCGTCTGCGCCATTGCGACAGTGAACGCGAAGAAGAAGAAAGAAAACAGATAACTGCGGAAAACGGGCGTTTTCCTCCGCGTCTGTGTGAAATCTGTCAGTAGGCGCGGAGGAACGATTCGACTACAGGAGAGAGGAAAAATGGACGAACGAGCGATTTTCGGACAGCAGGAAGAATCGGCTGCATCGCCGATGCGTATCGTACTGTTCGAGCAGAAAGGAAAAATGCACTCGCTCTGGCTGCCGCCATATGAGGAGGGCCTTTACCGTTTTGAAACGCCCGATTATACGGGCGAGGAGATTCCGGTATCCGTCGTGACGGAAAACGGTGCCTATTATGCGCAGTGCGCCAGAAACGGAAGATTTCGGATTGACCATACTTTCGTCGGACAGCGGGTTGAGCTGCATAATCGGACGATCACGACGGCGGTTTTTTCCGACCGCAGCTATGTGCTTTATGCGGAAGTGGAAAAAGAACGCGGCAATGTGTTTTTGCCCTACCGATTTGAAGAAAAGGGGCAGATCACCATCGGGCGGCTTCCGGAGTGCGACATCTGCTATCAAAACAAAAATGTCTCCCGCCGCCACGCGCGCCTTGTCTGGGAAAATGAGCGCTGGTATGTGATGGATGATGGCAGCATCAATGGAACTTATGTCAACCGAAGAAAAGTTCCATGCGCGCCTGCCGATGCGACGGAAGAGGAAAAACTTCGTTATAAAATGCCGCTTTCGCTCGGAGATATTATCTACATTGTCGGCCTGTATCTGATTATCGGTGTAGGGTATATTGCCATTAACAATGCCGATGAGCGCTGCATTACCAACATTCGAAAAATCCGCCCGCTTCAAAATCTGCGCGAGCTGACCTACACTCCCTGCCCGCGCAAGGCAGGCGTGGATACTTTCGACCGTCAGCCGCGCCGCCGACTGCTGCTTAAGCCCGATCCAATCGAGATCGAAAGCCCGCCGATGCCGCTTTCGGAGAACAAGATTCCGCTGATTCTGCGTATGGGAAACCCGCTTTTGAGCGGCGGCCGCGCAATCGCTACGGGAAATATGCTTTCGGCCGTGTCGTCGATGATCCTGCCGGGTCTTACCCAGATGATTACGGAAAAAGATCGCAAAGAGTATGAAGCAAAGCGCAAGAAAGTCTACGGCGAGTATCTTGCGGCCAAGGCCGAAGAAATCAGCAAAGAGCTTTCGATTGAGCACAATGTGCTCAACCAGCAGTACCCGGAAATCAACGGAGTACTTCGCTTTGCAGAGGACGGCAGCCGCCTCTGGGAGCGCCAGAAGCGCGACGAGGATTTTTTGACCATTCGTCTCGGCTACGGAAATATCCCGATGCTCGCGAAAAAGCAGTATACGCCGAAACGGTTCGAGCTGGAGCCTGACCCGCTCAACGAAGATATGTACCGCATGGCGGAAGCTACGGAGCTGGTTTGCCATGCACCGGTACTGCTCGATCTGCGGGAGCATTTCGTTTGCGGAATCCTCGGGCCAAAGCCGAATGCCGTTGCACTGATTCGAAACCTTGTGATGCAGTTTTCCCTGACGCATGCATACGACGAGCTGAAGTTGATTTTGATCGTGCATCAAAGTGAGATGAAGACGCTGAATTTCGTCCGCTATCTGCCGCATAACTGGGATAACGAGCGGAGCATTCGCTTTTTTGCTACGACAAAAGCCGAGGCACAGCAGGTCAGTAAGCATCTGATCAAGCTCTATGGCAGCGTTGCCTCGGAGGGGAAAAACTCACAGAATGTACTCAAAAACAATCCGGCCTATGTGATTTTTGCGACAAATAAGGAACTTTACGATGGTATCGAGGTGCTTCAGGATATCACACAGGAGGAGAAATATCCGGGCATATCCGTGATTACGGCGTTTCAGGAAGCCCCGAAGGAGAGTCGGGTGCTGATCAATGTCGGCGAAAAAAACGATATCGTCTATCTTCGTAATCCCGAGCTGCAAAATCAGGAGTTTGTGTTTGACGAGCCGGAGCGGAAGCTTGCCGACCGGGCGATGCGCAGCGTAATGCAGACGCGCCTTGCGCTCGGAACGCAGCAGTATGCGCTGCCTGCGATGCTGACATTCCTTGAAATGTATAATGCGGGAAAGGTCGAGCATCTGACGCCGCTCAAGCGCTGGGAGGAAAGCAACCCCGTCAAATCGCTTGCCGCGCCCATCGGCGTGGGAACGGACGGACGAATTTTTACGCTGGATCTGCATGAAAAGCGGCAGGGACCGCACGGCCTTGTGGCAGGAATGACGGGCTCCGGCAAATCCGAATTTATCATCACCTACATTCTATCGATGGCGGTGAATTACAGTCCCGACGAAGTGGCGTTTATCCTCATCGACTACAAAGGCGGCGGCCTTGCCGACGCGTTTGTCGATGCAAAACGGGGCATTCATCTGCCGCACGTTGTGGGCACTATCACAAACCTTGATGGCTCTGCCATCAAGCGTTCCCTGCTTTCGATTCACAGTGAGCTGAAAAGACGGCAGGAGATTTTCAAAGCGGCAAAAAGTGCGACGAATACCGGCACGATGGACATCTACGACTATCAGAAATTCTATCGCCAGAAGCGTGTGAGTGAACCATTGCCGCATTTGTTCATCATCTCGGACGAATTTGCGGAGCTGAAAAAGCAGCAGCCGGAATTTATGGATGAGCTGATTTCCACTGCACGTATCGGCAGAAGCCTCGGTGTTCACCTGATTCTTGCAACGCAGAAGCCGACGGGCGTGGTCAATGACCAAATCTGGTCGAATACAAAGTTCCGCATTTGTCTGAAAGTACAGGACAAGGGCGACAGCATGGAAATGCTCAAGCGCCCGGAGGCCGCCGAGCTGAAAAATACGGGTCGCTTCTACCTACAGGTCGGCTATAACGAAATGTTTGCGCTCGGACAATCTGCGTGGTGCGGCGCGGGATACACACCGCAGGACGAAGTGATCAGCGAAGTGGACGACTCCGCCCGCTTCGTGGACCTTGCGGGGCAGACGCTTCTCGAAGCACACAGGAAAACCACCGCCGCAAAGGCTTCCACGAAGCAGATTGTGGCAATTGTTCAATATCTTTCCGACCTTGCCAAGCGCGAGGGGCTTACGCCGCGCTCGCTCTGGCAGGAGCCGCTGCCCGCGACGCTTGACTACGGCGAGATTGTCGCCCGGGAGGGCACCGAAAATCCGATGCGTGTGCTTATGGGCATGGTAGACGACCCGGAGCACCAGACGCAATTCCCTCTGTCGCTTGATGTGCTTTCCATGCGCAATATGCTTTTGTGCGGCGAGAGCGGAAGCGGCAAGAGTACGTTCCTTAACACCATGCTCTATGCGCTGACAAAGCAAAACGGCCCGCAGGATTTGAACTACTACATTGTCGATCTTTCCGGCGGCGCGATGAGCGCGTTCCGCTCGATGCCGCACTGCGGCGCCTATCTGACCGAAGAGAGCGAGAACGATTTTGATCGCCTGATGGAGCTGATTAAAGACATCATTGCCCGGCGCAAGGAGCTTTTCCGTCAGGCGGATGTGACGAGCTTCGAGGCGTACCGCAAAAAGGCGCCGCTTCCGCTCATTCTCGTCGTGTTCGACAGCTATATGAATCTGCTTTCGTTCCGCAGAGGCGCGGAGTATCATTCCGGGCTCTACGATTATCTGCGCACCGGCGCGGCCTTTGGCATTCGCTATGTGCTTTCCGCGAACCATTTTGGCGAAGTGCATTCCCGTGCGCGGCAGGAGATCGATTCGCGCATTGCCCTGCGCGCCAAAGACCGCTACGAATACACCGACATTCTGGAAACCCGTTGCACCTCCGAACCGGATGTGAAGCCCGGGCGCGGAATGTGCGTGGTTGAGGGCAGACCGCTGGAATTCCACACCGCGATGCTTGACCCGACCGTCGCCGACAACGAGCGCCTGCCGCATATGCGCAAAATGCTCGACGAACTGGCCGCAAGCTATGCCTTGCAGCCCTGCGCGCGCCGCCTGAGCGTTGTGACCGGCGGAGAAGACTATCGGGATTTCTGCGGCGGAGCGCAAAAGCGCCGCATTCCCATAGGCTACCATATTAAAGACGCGAAGCGCCTTGAGCTTCCGCTCAAACAGTTCTTGTGCCTGCCGCTGTATTTCGGCAATCCGCTGGGCGTGCGCCCGGTGCTCGACAATCTGCTTTGGGCGTTTGCGCAGAACGGGGCGGATATCGTGCTCGTGCGTCGGCGCAGCGACAGCCGCTATTACCGCTGCGATTTGCCGAATGTGCGCCTGTTCGACTGCAATGCCGCAGATCTGACGAAGGTCAGCACGCTGATCAAAGAAGAGCTGACGCGGCGCAACGTATTGCGCGATCGCTACTGCGAGCAAAACGGCATTCCCTCGAGCGACCCGACCCGCGTGCGCAAGGCGATTTCCTACATTGCCGAAAACACGCGCCCGATGCTTTTTCTCTTTGAAAGCCTCGGCGATATCTGCCGACTTCCGGAGGACGAAAAAGGCGAGGTCAAGCTCGTGCGCGACGAATTGAAGCTCTTCTTCGAGCGAATGCTGGGCTACAACATCTATTTCGTCGGCGGGTTCTATCCCGAAGATTCCGACCTCGGTTCGGGCAATGCCCTCGTGCGCACGTTTGCGCAGGAGCAGCTTCTGCTCCTCTTCGGCGGCAGATACGATAAGCAGATCCTCGCTTCGAATCTGCCCTCGGACTTCCGCCGGATGGAAAAGGTCAACCCGAAATACGACCGCTTCCTGCTGAAATATCGCGACGAATACTATCAGGCGCTGATGCCCTGCGGCGAATTGCAGACGCAGTCGGAAGACCCGGACGACAGGGCAATGCTCTGATGACCCGCGCGGAGGAAGATTATGGAAAAAATTCTTGTCAATGTGTTTGTCCCGGTGCTCGAATCGTCGTTCGATGTGTTCGTTCCGGTAGATGTGCCGATATCGTCCGTGATTGCGGTCGTCTCCGAGGGCGTCATCGACCTTGAGGGCTATCGCTATTCCGGAACCGGCATGGAGCAGCTTATGGTTGCCGAGCCGCCGATGCTTCTTTCGCCCGAGCGCACGCTCGAGCAGTACGGCGTCTGCGACGGCAGCAGACTCATTTTGCTGTAGGAGGAGCGCGTTATGAATACGACGGTTTTGCGGCAGTTGGAACAGAGCCTTTCGCAAATCGAGCGGCTGCTGCGGCGGCTGGAAGAAGACCGGGAAGAAATCCGCAAAGTTCTCGAGGGGGAGCTGCAAGCGCAGTATCTTCAAAGCATCGACAAAGCGGAAAGCGTCCTGCGGGATGCGAAACAACAGGTAATCCGTCTGCACACCGAGCAGGAGCAGCTCGGTGTGTAGAGGAAAATAAAAGGAGGTTAACAAATGGCAAACCAAATTAGCATCGTAAATGGCGATCAGGCAATGATATGGAATCAGCAAGTTGAAGGGTTAAACAAAGATACATATGAGTTGCTGAAAGCTACGGGCACGGCATTGAAAGAGGTAGGGGAAGGCGCTTATGGCGCAATTGTTGATGACATTGTTTCCTATGGTGACCAGATCCTCGAAGGCGTGGAAAGAATTCTTGAGGGAATGGGTCAGATTATCACTGTTGTCGATAAGATCGTCAAAGGAATAAGAAAATTGGCTGAAAAATATAAAGAGGCCGCACAAAGTAAGCAGAATATTTAATATAACAGGAGGAAAAAAAGATGGCAGATAAAGAACTTCAATTAAAAATATCCAAACGTGTGTATGAGACGAAAATCTCTGTCTTGAAACAAAAGTTAGAGGACCTGGAAAATACGGTTACTGCCTACGAGCGGAAGAAAACAGAACTCCCCAGCTTTATGGAAAGCACCGATGACAACTACGAAAATACCTTACAGATGATTGATGACAATATCAAGCGTGTCCGTAGGGCATATAATAGTTGCAAAGCAGGCATCGAAATCCTTCAGAAAAACATGGAAGCAATGGAGGAATTCGGTGAGAATATCGAAAGAGATATTACCGAGGCTACAACGACGGCAAGGAAAGCTGACGAAGCGTTTGATCTTCTGAAGTAACCCTTTGGAAAAACTAAAAATCAACACGGGGCGGATGCGCGATTACGCGCTGCGCCTGAGTGAAGAAGAACGGCTTGCGCACGGCTTAAACGACGCGCTTTCCGACTGCGCGCGTTTCGCCGACGATGCGTTGCGCGTGGAACTGCGCGCGCTTCAGCGCAAAACCGAGCGGCTTCCGGCCTACTTTTCCGAGCTGCGCAGCGCTACCGAGGAGCTGTGCGAATCGGCGGAAACCATCTCGAAAAACTTCGCCGACGCGGCGCTCGACGCGCACGAGCGGGCAGTGAGAGAGAACTTCCTGACCCCGTGACCGCAACAAAAAACGACCTGTGAATTTTGCTCCGATTCACAGGTCGTTTGTTTATTCTTCGGCATTTTGCGCCTTTAGCACAGCGTCGTAAAGTGCGTTTTTGCTCAGGCCGGTGCGGGCGGCGACTTCGCGCACGGCGTCTTTGCGCGAGAGACCCTGCGCCGTTTTTTCGGCGACGAGCGCAAGCGCATCGCTCAAATCGGGCGCGCGTTCGCCCTCGGTCTGCGCCGCGCCCTCGACGATGAGCACAAATTCGCCGCGCGGCGCGTTTTCGCGGTAGTATTCCTCCGCGCCGCCGAGCGTGGTACGCAGAACTTCTTCGTGCAGCTTCGTCAGCTCGCGGCAAAGGCTGATGCGCCGCTGCGCGCCGAAGGCTTCGCGCAAATCTTCGAGCGTAGCGCAGAGCTTGTGCGGCGCTTCGTAGAAAATCATCGTGCGCGCTTCGCTTTTGAGGCTGTCCAAATGCGCGCGGCGCTGCTTTTTGACCGTGGAGAGAAAGCCCTCGAAGCAGAAACGCCCCGTCGGCAAAGCCGACATACTCAGCGCCGTGATGGCGGCGCAGGGCCCCGGGACAGACGAAACGACGACCCCTGCCTCCGCGCACAGGCGCACGAGCGCTTCACCCGGGTCGGAGATGGCGGGCGTGCCCGCGTCGGAGACGAGCGCGCAGGTTTCGCCCGCGAGAATGCGCTCTAAAATGCGCGGGCCGCTTGCCTGCTTGTTGTGCTCATAGTAGCTGACGAGCGGCTTTTTGATTTCCAGATGGTTTAACAGTCGCATCGTCACGCGCGTGTCCTCCGCGGCGATGAAGTCCGCCGAGGCAAGCGCTTCGCGCGCGCGGGGGGAGATATCCGAAAGGTTCCCGATGGGGGTGGGAACCAGAGTCAAGGTGCCGGGCATGGCTCGCCCTCCTGTCCGTAATTTGATACATATCGGTCTGCTTCAAAGCGCAGGCCCGCATTGCCGTCTTTTCGTGCCTCAAGGAGCACTAAAGACACGGGCGCGGACGCGTCGTGGCGCACGAAAGCGATGCGCTTCGGCTCAAGGCGGACGGCGCGCAGCGCGCTTACAAGGTCGCACAGCCGCTCGGCGCGATGCACCAGCGCAAAGCGCCCGCCGCTCGGCAGAAGCCACGCCGCCGCTTGGCACAGCTCGCTCAGCGGAAGCGACGCCTCACTGCGCGCTTTTTCGGCGCTTTCGCGCACTTTGCCGCTGCCGACGGGGAAATACGGCGGGTTGGACACGACGCACTCGAAACTTCCCGCAGGCAGAAGCGTGCGGATCTCGCGCACGTCGCCCAAAAGGGACGAAACGCGCGGCTCGAGTGCGTTGCGCCGAATGTTTTCCAAGGCGAGCGCGTGCGCGTCTGTGTCTATCTCCACGCCAGTGACCGTGCAGCTTTCGCTGCGCGCGCAAAGAAGCAGCCCCAGTGTGGCGTTTCCTGCGCCGAGGTCGGCCACGCGCGCGTTTTTTGGCAGCGTGACGAAGCGCGAAAGGAGCAGACTGTCCGTGCCGAGGCGGAAGCGCTCATTTTGCAAAAGGCGGATACCGCCGCCTAACAATTCTTCCATTTGCATAGCGTTCGACGAAAAAGGAGCGTTGCTTTTCGGCAACGCTCCCTCTGAGCCGGATTACTCCTCGACGATCGCCTCAAGCGGGCAGACCGCTGCGCAGCTTCCGCAGGAAACGCAGACATCGGGATTGATGACGTACTGCTCGTCGCCCTCGGAAATTGCCTCGACGGGGCACTGATCGGCGCAGGTGCCGCACTTGGCGCAGGCATCGGTGATCTTGAAAGCCATGGTGTTACCTCCTGTATGTAATGGGTTCCTCTATATTCTATCATACTTTTCGTAAAATGCAAACATAAAAAGCAAAAAGCAAAAATTTTTGCGGTATAAGAAGAAAGGCATCGGTCAAGAATCCGAACGATCGGGAGGTGGCGCGATGCGGAAGGACGAACGCCGTCGGGCGCGCCCGGCAACGGAGGGCAGCGAAATGCAGAACAGCAGATTTTTAGACCAGTTCGGCGTGGATATGATCGAGCGCGCGGCGGGCGGCGAGCCCATCATCGGCCGCAGCGAGGAGATCGCCACGGTTTTGGGCATTTTGACGCGCAGGCACAAAAACAATCCCGCGCTCATCGGCGAGCCCGGCGTGGGCAAGACCGCCGTGGTCGAGGGCGTGGCGCAGGCGATGGCAAGCGGCAATGTGCCCGAAGGTCTGCGCGGCAAGCGGCTCATCGCGCTCGACATGGCGAGTTTAATTGCGGGAACGAAATATCGCGGCGAATTTGAAGAGCGCGTGCGCGACCTTTTAGCCGAGGTGCGGCGGGTGCAAAATGTCATTTTGTTTGTCGATGAAATGCACACGCTCATCGGCGCCGGTGCGGCCGAAGGCGCCATCGATGCGGCAAATCTGCTCAAGCCCGCGCTCGGGCGCGGAGAATTGCAGCTCATCGGCGCGACCACGCGCGAGGAATATCGTCGGCAAATCGAGAAAGACGCGGCGCTCGAGCGGCGTTTTTGCACGGTTGTCGTGCGCGAGCCGACCGTCGCGGAGGCAACGGAGATTTTGGAGGGGCTGCGCCCGGGGCTTGAGGCGCACCACGGGCTTTGCATCGGCCGCGACGCGGTCGCGGCGGCGGTGGAGCTGTCCCATCGGTATCTGACGGAGAAATTTCTGCCCGATAAGGCCATCGACCTGCTCGACGAAGCGGCGGCGCGACTGAGCCTTTCACGCGCACAGGCCGCCTGCGCGGCGCAGTGTGTGCCGCTGCGCGGCAAGCAGGAAACCGTGCTTCGCAAAAAGCCGCGAAGAGGGGAGCGCGCGTGCCTCGGCGCGCAGGAGGTGGCCGAGACGGTCGCTCTGCGCACGGGCATTCCAGTGGGGAACCTCACTTCGGACGAGCGAAGCCGCTTGGAAAACCTTGAGGAGCTCCTTTCCCGACGCGTCGTCGGGCAGGAGAACGCCGTGCGCGCGGCGGCGCAGGCGGTGCGGCGCGGCAGGGCGGGGCTTTGCGAAGAGACGCGCCCGTCGGCAGCCATGCTCTTTGTCGGCCCGACGGGCGTGGGCAAGACGGAACTGTGCCGCGCGCTGGCCGAGACGGTATTCGGCAGCGAGCGGGCGATGATCCGCATCGATATGTCGGAATATATGGAAAAACACAGCGTCTCGCGCCTCATCGGCGCGCCGCCGGGCTACATCGGCCACGACGAGGGCGGCATCCTGACCGAAGCGGTGCGCCGCAGACCCTACGCCTTGGTACTCTTCGACGAATTGGAAAAGGCGCACCGGGACGTCTGCGCGCTGCTGCTTCAGGTGATGGAGGATGGCATTTTGACCGACGCTTCGGGGCGCTGCGTGGATTTTAAGAACACGCTTTTGGTGATGACTTCCAATCTCGGCGGGTCGGAGACGGCCGTCGGCTTCGGCGCACAGGCGCACGACGCGCAGGACAAGGCGCTGCGCGCGCATTTTTCCCCCGAATTTCTCGGACGCATCGACTGCATCGCGCATTTTGCCCCGCTGGATGAAGCGGCGCTGTGCGCCGTGGCGCAAAACCGCTTGGATGCGCTTGCCGCGCGCGCGAGCGCACGGGGCTTGCAGCTTACGACTGCCCCCGAGGTCTGCGCGCTTCTGGCAGGACGCTGCGCCGCCTCGCGCAGCGGGGCGCGGGCACTGCGCCACAAGATCCAGTCGTGCATCGAGTCGCCCTTGGCGGGGCTGCTCCTTTCTGCCGCGCCGCCGAAAAATGCAACGCTTTCGGTGAAGAACGGGGAAGTGTGCGTCTATTCCTCTTGACTTTACACGAAAGAAATTTTATAATAGCAGCGTATGTCGAAACAGGGGGTATGGGGATGAAACGGGAGCTTCGGCGCATCGTGCGCGAAAATCTGGACACGCTTGCCCGCAGCGAGCAGACGATGCGCGGCGTTTACGGCGTGATGTTCCGCCCGACGCAGGGCGTGCTGGCCGAATCCTTTGAAAACGGGACGATCGTGCGCCGAACTTACGGCGAGGTGCGCGCGCGTATCGAGCGCTGCGCCGCCGCGCTCTATGAAACCATCGGCGCGACGGGGCAGTATGTTGCGCTGGAGATGGAAAACGGCGTGGAATGGATCGTCTCCTTCTGGGCGCTTCTGCGCAGCGGCAACAAGCCTTATCTTGTCAACACGCGCCACCCGCAGACCCTCTCGCAGCACATTTTGCAAACGCTCGAAATAAACTATGTCCTTGCGCGCGGAAAGACGGCGCTTTCGGCCGAGCTTTTGGATTTCGATGCTTTGGATGCTTCGGGCGAAGTGCCCGAAGCGGTCTTTGCCGATGAATTTGCCCTTGCCACCTCGGCCACCTCGCTGCACGAGACGATCTGCGTCTACACCGGCGCGGAGGTCGCCGCGCAGCTTCGCAATTCGCCGAAAATTCTGAAACAGTGCCCGCAGATGGCGCGGCATTATCACGGAAGCCTCAAGCAGCTTGCGTTTTTGCCGTTTTACCATGTGTTCGGGTTGTTTGCGGTGTATTTCTGGTTCGCATTTTTCGGGCGGACGCTGGTTTTCCTGCCGGACTACGCGCCGGAAACCATCTTAAAAACCTGCCGCCGCCATGAAGTGACGCATATTTTCGCCGTGCCGATGCTCTGGCACCAGATTGAATCCCGGCTCATGCGCACGCTGGAAAAAGAGGGCAAGCGCGCGCGCTTCGAGCGCGCCGCGCGGCTTTGCACCGCCGTGCAAAATCTCTGGCCCTACGCGGGCGAGGCGCTTTCGCGCCGCGTTTTGCACGAAGCGACCGATCGACTGTTCGGCAAAAGCGTGCGCTTTTGCATCAGCGGCGGCAGCGCCCTGCGCACCGAGGCGCTTGTTCTAATGAACGCCTTGGGCTGCAATCTGCACAACGGCTACGGCATGAGCGAGACGGGCATTACCTCCGTGGAGCTGCGCGCGCGGCCGAAATACAAAAACCTTAATTCCGTCGGCCGCCCCTTTGCCTCGGTAAGCTATCGCATCGGCGCGCGCGGTACGGTCGAAATTTCGGGCGAATCGCTCTGCCGCCGCCGCATTTTTGACGGGGAAACCCATGAGCGCGGCGAGTGGTTCGATTCGGGCGATATCGCCGAGTGCATCTCGGGCGACTGGTATCTGCGCGGCCGCATGGGCGATATGGTGCTCGGCGAAAACGGCGAAAATATCAACCCCGATATGATCGAGCGCGCCTTTACCTTGCCCGATGCGGAAAAATTCTGCGTGCTCGGCCTTTCTTCGCCCGCAGGCGAGCGGCTGACGCTCATCGCGCAGATCAGTCCCTATCTATCCGCCGCGCGCATCGAAGCGCTCGTAAAAAGCGCCTACGCGGCCAATGAAGCGCTGCCCTCGGCAAGCCGCGTGCGCGACTTCCGCTTTACATACGACCCCATCGCCTCTCCGTCGGCCATCAAAGTTTCCCGCGCGTGGCTTTTGCGCGCGCTCGGGCAGGGAAGCGTTCGCCTGACCGATTTTTCCGAGCTGCGCGCGCAGGCGTCGTCCCGTGCGGGCGTTTCCGAGGCGCTTTTTGCGCGCGTGAGCGCCGTCGTTGCGCGCGAACTCAATGCCGATGCCGCGTCGGTGCAGTTGCAGACGCATCTTGTCCACGACCTCGGCGCCGACAGCCTGAGCTATCTGGCGCTGCTCGGCGCGATTGACGCGGAATTTTCGCTTCCCGCCTCGACGGGCGGGCAGGCCGAGTGCCACACCGTCGCAGACCTCTGCGACTACGTTGAAAGGAATGTCCTATGAGCAAAAAGCTCAATTATCCGCTGCTCGGCTTCGTGAAGCTGACGGGTGTTTTGCCCGCGCTGCTCTTTTTCAAGCCGAAGCGCATTTATGCCGAGGGCGCGCCGCGCAAGCTGCCAAAGCCCTGCGTGCTCATCTCCAACCATACTTCCTTAATGGATTTTGCGCTCTATTTGACCCTCTTTCCCTTCCGCACGCTGCGCTTTTGGATGGCGGAGGTGCTTTTCCGCAAGGGAAAGCTCTTCTCGCGCTTCCTCTACGGCATCGGCGGCATTTTCGTTGACCGCAACGCGCGCGAATTCGGCTTCATGGAGCAGTCGCTCGAGGCACTGAAGAGGGGACAGACGGTCGGCGTGTTCCCCGAGGGGCGGCTGCCCGTGGGAGGAAAACCGTTTCCGTTCCAGCCGGGCGTGGTGTATCTGGCGCTGCGGTGTGACGCGCCGCTCGTGCCCGTGTATACCGACGGGCGTTACGGCCTTTTTCGCCGCGCGAGGGTGGTCATCGGCGCGCCGATCGATCTGCGCGCGGAGTGCCGCGAACAGACGCCTTCGCCTGCGGAGCTTCTGCGCCTGACGCAGCTTTTGCAGCAGCGCGTTTACGCGCTTGCGCCGCTTGCAAAGGAGAAGCAATGAAGCGTTTTGTGATGGATTTCGGGCGGCTGACCTGCTGCCTGCCCGTGCGCTTCGTGCTGCTTCTGAAAAAACGCAGGCCGGACGGCTCGGTTTATCGCGGCGCGCCGAAAGGCGCGGCGGTTCTGGTGTGCAACCATGTGGGGCAATTAGACCCCTTTCTCATCGACTGCTTTTTCTACTCGCGGCGGGTGTATTTCCTCGCGTCGAAACAGGTGATGCAAAAGCCCGTCGCGGGCGCGCTTCTGCGCGGGATGGGCTGCATCTCCATCGACCGCGAAAATGCCGACCTCGACGCCGTGCGCACGTCCGTCGAGCTACTGAAAGACGGCAATCTGCTCGGAATTTTTCCGCAGGGCGGCATTCGCTCGGAGCTGACGCAGATCAAAAGCGGCGCGATTTTCATCGCCCTGCGCGCGGGAGTTCCGATTGTGCCGATGTACACCGAGCGAAAAAAGCGCCTGTTCAGCCGCCGATTGCTGATTGTCGGCGAGCCCTTTGACCCACGCGAATATTGCGCGAAAAAATTTCCCGCCGTGGCGGACATCGAGCGCCTGAGCGCGCTGCTTTTGCAGCGCATGGAGGACTGCCGCGCCGCTTACGCAAAGCTGAAAGGAGAATGAAAATGGACACGATGCAGCGTCTGAAAGCGCTTTTGAATCAGGTGTTTGAGGGGGAGCTCGACGAATCGCTCGCCACGCCCTCGGCGCGCTTGCGCGAGGACCTCGGAATGGATTCCATCGGGATGCTCTATATGGCCATGGCCATCGAGGAGGAATTCGGTGTGCGCCTGACGAGCGACGATTTGCAATCGCTCGTCACGGTCGAAAATGTCATCGCGCTTTTGCAGCGGTGAACGAATCGGGCATAAGCGCGGCAAAAATCTTTGCGCGTTTCATCCAACTGAATTATTTGCGTGAAATGATAAAAGAATGGTAGGCACTTTCGTGTTTACCATTCTTGTTTTTTACAGAGCCTGCTTGGAGACAAGATTGCAATTCGACGAAGAAAATAAAAAATTCCAAAATAAAATAAAAAATTCCAAAATAAGTATTTCATTTTTCGGATGGTGGTGGTATAATAGCCTTGCCAAACCAATCGAATAATGCACAAATGCCATTTTTAAGGGAGTAGAATATTCTTTTAGAAATTACTGTGCGAACGGAATGAATTT
>CAZGOO010000002.1:0-2707 GCA_964527505.1 uncultured Oscillospiraceae bacterium
GCGACGGAGATCTGCCGGGAAGTATTTTGAAAAATCGCGGGAAAAAGCGCGTGCTGCCTCTTGCTATTGTCCGCAAAATCGGCTATAATTAACTGAATAAAAATGAGAATGCGGAGTATTGCCTATGGAAGCCGTCTTGAAATATTTTCGCGATCTGGCGATGATGCTGCCGGAGATCAAACTGATGGATATCGTGGATATCCTTGTCGTCGCGCTCATCCTCTATAAGCTGCTCATTACCATTCAGTCCTCGGGCACGGCGCGCATCGCAAAGGCCATCGGCTTTGTGCTGCTGGCCACCTTCCTGACGGAAGTTTTGAATCTGTATCTTCTGAACTATCTGCTCGATACGGTGCTCGAAGTCGGCCTCATTGCGCTGGTCATTCTCTTTCAGCCGGAGCTGCGGCGCATCCTCGAGCGCCTCGGAGGCAAGAGCATTAAAGAGATTCTCTCGGTCAAGGAGGAGCAGCGCGAGATCGACCACGTGATCGCCCAGACCGTGAGCGCCTGCGCGACGCTCGCCAAGGAACGCACGGGCGCGCTGATCGTCTTTGAGCGCGAAAGCTCTCTTTCCGATTACCAGAAATCCGGCACGACGGTCGATGCCGTCGTCTCGTCCGAACTTCTGCGCAACATCTTCTTCACCAAGGCCGCGCTGCACGACGGCGCCGTGCTCATCCGCAGCGACCGCATTGCCGCCGCCGGCTGCGTGCTGCCCCTGACGGAAAACCACACCGTCAGCAGCGACCTCGGCACGCGCCACCGCGCGGGTCTGGGCATGAGCGAAGTGAGCGACGCGGTGGTCGTCATCGTCTCGGAAGAGACGGGCGTCATCTCCGTCGCCATCGACGGAATGCTCAAGCGCTATCTCAGCGCGGCAACGCTGGAAAAGCTCCTGCGCAACGAGCTTGCTCCCGCGCAGGAAGAAAAAACGAAAAATCCGCTGACCCTGCTTCGTCGCAAGGTCAACACACTGAAAAAGGAGGACGACCATGATGCAGAAGCATAAGCTCCTCGCGTTCGGCGTGGCGCTTTTGTGCTCGCTGTTGCTGTGGTTCTACGCCGTGACCGTCGTCAACCCCGACGACACCAAGACCATCAACAATGTCAAAGTCCGCCTCGACGGGACGGATGTGCTCACCGCGCGCGGGCTGATGCTCGTCGGCGGGGAAGATCTGCGCGTGAACATCAAAGTGCGCGGTCGCCGTTCGGATTTGAAAGAACTCAACAAAGACACCGTGACGGCCGTTGCCAACCTCAGCCGCGTCACGGAAGAGGGCGACGTTACCCTCAGTTGGACGCTCGAGTGCCCGCCCACGGTCGCGGCGGGGGATATTTCCATCGAAGAGCGCAGCGCCGCTACGGTCACGGTTCCCGTCGCGCAGATGCGCGAGCTGACCGATTTGGAAATTGAGGTGCGCTTTGCCGTGATCGCCGCGGAGAACTACTGGACCGATCGCAGCCAGCTCTCGCTCGGCACGCAGACCGTCACCGTGCGCGGCCCTGCGCAGGAGGTCGATAAAATCGAAAGCGCCGTGGTCGTGCTCTCCGCCGCCGAAGCGCTGACGCAGAAAATCGACGAAGAATTCCCAATCATGTTCGTCGATTCCACCGGAGCGGCGCTCTCTTTGAGCAGCTATTGCTCCGTCTCGGCCGATAATGTCCATGTGACGCTGCCGGTTTACAATGCGAAAACCATCCGCCTTGCCTACCGCATCATAGACGGCTGCGGCGCGACGGCGCAGGATGTGGCCTTTAACCGCGAACTGCCCGAAATCGTCGTGACCGGCTCCGTCGAGCGGCTGAACCGAATCTCCGACACCTTCTATTTCGCCGAGCTGGATTTGAAGAAATTTAACGGCGGGCAGCTTACCGTGCCGGATTCGGACGAGCTGCAAAAGCTCCTGCCCGACGGGCTGACCATCCGCACGGAGATGGACGAAATGCCCGTTTACGCGAACCTCGCCGGCATCATCATCCGCGAGTATGAAATTCCGGCGAGCAGCATCGTGCGCCTCGACACGCTCACGACGCTCGGCTTTGCCGATGACCTTGTGATCAAAATCCGTTTGCGCGGGAAAGCGGATATGCTCGAGCCGCTCAATGCGCAGATGCTGACCGTTTCGGTCGATATGAACGACTACGACCCCGAGACGATGAGCGTCGAATTTACCGTCGCGCTGCCCGAGGGCAACACCGCGGGCGTTTGGGAAGCGCCGCAGAGCCTTGTGGTCATCGAAATCGACGAGGCGAAGCACTGAGTGTTCGGCTATGTGCTTCCCCGCAGGGACAGGCTTTCCGAGCGCGACGAGAAGCGCTACCGCAGCGCCTACTGCGCGCTTTGCCGCACGCTCGGGCGCGAATACGGCGCAAAAGCGCGCTTTCTGGTCAATTATGATATGACATTCCTCTATTTCCTGCTTCACGCGGGAAAAGAGGAGCACTGCGCCACCTGCCACTGCCCCGCGCGATTCGGCGGCAAAAAGCCCTGCATTTGCGAAAACGAAACGCTGCGCTACTGCGCGGATTTGAGCGTGCTTTTGAGCTACTGGAAGCTGCGCGACGCGGCAAACGACGGCAAATTTCGCCTCGATGCGCGCATAGGCTTACTTTTCTACCGCAAAAGCTACCGCCGCGCCGCAGAAAGGCTTCCGCAAATCGACCGCGTGCTCAATGAGCAGCTCGGCGCGCTTGCCGCGCTCGAAGC
>CAZGOO010000002.1:2807-17934 GCA_964527505.1 uncultured Oscillospiraceae bacterium
GCGGTGCTGCACGCCGTTGCCGACGGCAGCTTCCGCAAACGACATAAAAGGAGCAAGCAATGAAAGACCCCTACGAAGTGCTCGGCGTGCCGCACGGCGCGTCCGACGACGAGATCAAAAAAGCCTATCGCGAGCTGGCGCGAAAATATCACCCCGACAACTACGCCAATAACCCTCTGGCCGACCTCGCGCAGGAGAAAATGAAGGAAATCAACGAAGCCTACGATGCGCTCACCAAGGGCGGCGCGCAGTCGTCCGCTTCCGGTTCTTCGGCCGCGCAGGGCCGCGCTTCTTCGGCGGGCTCGGCGCAGTATAACGAGATTCGTGTCCTCATCCGAAACGGCAACCTTGCCGCCGCCGAGGCAAAGCTCGGCGCGATCTCCGCCCGCAGCGCCGAATGGTACTTTCTCACCGGCGCGATCGCGCAGCGGCGCGGCTGGCTCGACGAAGCGGCGCAAAATTTCCGAATCGCCGTGCAGATGGAGCCGAACAACGTGGAATACCGCTCGGCGCTCAATTCCGTGAGCGGCCGAGGCGCATATACGTATCGAACCGAACAGACCTCTGACGCGGGCGATGAGCTCTGCGGGCTTTGCAGCTCGCTGATGTGCCTCAACTGCCTGTGCAGCGGCTGTCGATAGGAGGAAGCTATGATTTACAGTATGACGGGCTACGGCCGCGCCGTCGAGACATTCGGCGGCAGAGAGATCACCGTGGAGCTGCGCTCGGTCAACAACCGTTTTCTCGACCTGAACGTCCGGCTTCCGCGCGCAATGTCCTATGCTGAGGAGGCGGTCAAGGCCGCCGTGAAAAAGCGCGTTTCGCGCGGCAAGGTGGATGTGTTCGTCACCGTTTCGGGTGAGGACGAAGCCGCCGCCCGCATTTCGCTCAACCGTCCGCTGCTCGAGGGCTATCTTGCCGCGCTGCGGCAGATGTCCGAGGAATACGGCGTGCCGAACGATATGAGCGTGATGTCACTTGCGCGCCTGCCCGACCTTTTGACCGTGCAGAAAGAAGCGCCGGACGAAGAAAAGCAGACGGCGGAGCTTTTAAGCGTCGTCGAGCGCGCGCTCGACGCTTTTACAGAGATGCGCCGCGTCGAGGGCGAGGCGCTGGCAGCCGATTTGCGCAGCCGCGCCGAGACGATTTTGCGCTGCGTCGAGCGCATCGAGCGCTGCGCGCCGCAGCGCCTCGGAGAGTACCGCGCGCGTCTGGAGACAAAGGTGCGCGAGCTTCTGGAGGGAAAATCGGTCGATGAGGGCAGAATTTTGACCGAAGTTGCCATCTATGCCGATAAAATCGCCGTCGATGAGGAGACGGTGCGTCTGCGCAGCCACTTAAAGCAGTATGAATCGCTGCTTTGCTGCGAGGGCGCGGTCGGCAAAAAGCTCGATTTTCTCCTGCCGGAGATGCTCCGCGAGGCGAACACCATCGGCTCGAAGAGCAACGACATTGACCAGACGCGCTGCGTCTTGGAAATCAAGGGCGAGCTGGAGAAAATCCGCGAGCAGGTGCAGAACATCGAGTGAGTATGAGCAAACTAATCAATATCGGCTTCGGAAGTCTGGTATCTGCGGAGCGTATTTTGACGGTCGTCAGCCCCGATTCGGCGCCCATTAAGCGCCTTGTGCAGGAGGCGAAGGAGCGCGCGATGCTCATCGACGCCAGTTTCGGCAGAAAGACCCGCGCGGTTTTGCTGATGGACACCGACCATGTGATTCTCTCGGCGATTACCCCCGAGGCTATCGCCCGCAGACTTTCCGGTCAGGAAGAGCCGCATACACAGGAGGCAGAGGAATGAAGCAGGGAAGAATCCTGATCGTCTCCGGCCCGTCGGGCGTGGGGAAAGGCACGGTTTTGCGCAATGTGATGGACTCGGATCCCACGCTGCGCTACTCCGTTTCCGCGACCACCCGCGCAATGCGCCCGGGCGAGGTGGACGGCGTACACTATTTTTTCACCGACCGCGCGGAATTTGAGCGCATGATTTCCGAGGGAAAACTTCTGGAATACGCCGAGTATGCCGGAAATTACTACGGCACGCCCGCCGCAGCGGTCGATGAAGCGCTTGCAAAGGGCATCAGCGTGGTGCTCGAAATCGAGGTGCAGGGCGCGCTTCAGGTGATGAAGCGCAGACCCGACGCCATCTCCGTGTTCATTTTCCCGCCGTCTTATGAAGAGCTCGAGCGCCGCCTGCGCGGGCGCGGCGATACTTCGCCCGAGAGCATGAAAAAGCGCCTTGCCGCCGCGCACGAGGAATGCAAAATGGCAAAACACTATCAATATTTCATTTTCAACGACACGGTCGAGCAGGCGGAGCGGAAGCTGCGCGCCATCTTGACCGCCGAAGCTTGCAAAAGCGAATATCAAACCAATCCGTTTGAGGAGGAACCGTAATATGCTGTATCCCGCAATGTCCGATTTGCTGAAAAACATCGAAAGCCGCTACCTGATGGTCAATGTCGTGGCGCGCCGCGCCCGCCAGATCTCCATCGAGGCCGAAGAGCGCCATGAGCCGCTCGGCGACAAGCCCGTGACGCTTGCCATCCGCGAAGTTGCCGAGGGGAAGCTCGTCGCCAAGCTCGACGCCTGAGTGATTGCGAAAATCGCCGTTTCCGCAGCGGTTTATGCCATTGACAAGCCCTATGACTACCGCGTGCCGGAAAATCTGACGCTTTGCGTCGGGCAGCGCGTCACGGTGCCCTTCGGGCGCGCGAATAAGCGCTGCGAGGGCATCGTTCTGGCGCTTTGCGACGGCGCAGAGGAGAAGCTCAAGCCCGTTTTTCAGTGCCTCGATGCCGAGCCCCTGCTCGGCGAGCGGGAGCTGCGGCTGGCCGCGTTTTTGCGCGGAAGGTATTTTTGCACCTTTTACGACGCAATTAAGGCCATTTTGCCCGCAGGCGTGTGGTTTCGCACGGTCGAGCGTTATGAAATTGCCGATTCGGCGTGGCGCGAGCACATTCGCCAGCCGGTGCAGCGCGCCGTTTTGGAAGCCATCGAGGCGCTCGGCGGAGCGGCGGAGCTTTCCCAATTAAAGAAGCAGTTTGACGAAGCGGCGCTGACTTCGGCGCTTCGCGGACTGTGTGCAAAGAAAATTCTCTCCTGCGACGCGCAAAGTCGCCGCCGCGTCGGCGAGCGCACCGAGCGCATCGCGGAGCTTGCCGTTTCGGCGGACGAGGCGCTGCAATATGCTGCCTCGAAAAAGCGCAGCGCGCCGATGCAGAGCGCGCTTCTGGAGCTTTTGGCGACGGTCGGAAAGTGCTCGGTCAAGGAACTGTGCTATTTTACGGGCGCAAATTCTCAGACCGTCCGCCGTTTGGAAATGCTGAGCTATCTGGCGCTTTCGGAAGCGCCGATGGCGTCCTGTGAGGAACTCCCCGACGCGCCGCCGTCCTTGCCGCCCGTGCTCAATTCCGAGCAGGAAGCGGCCTTTACCGGCCTGCGCGCGCTTTTGCGCGGGGAAAAGGCCGAAGTTGCGCTCCTTTACGGCGTGACAGGAAGCGGAAAGACCTCCGTATATCTGCGGCTGATTGCCGACTGCCTTGCGCTCGGCAAAAGCGCCGTCGTCCTTGTGCCGGAAATCGCGCTCACGCCGCAGCTTTTGGCGCTCTTTGCCGCGCATTTCGGCAAGCAGGTTGCCGTGCTGCACAGCAGCCTGCGCCTGACGCAGCGCTACGACGCGTGGAAGCGCATCCGCGCGGGTGAGGCGCGCGTCGTGCTCGGCACGCGCTCGGCGGTTTTTGCTCCTGCGCAAAATCTCGGCCTTTTCATTCTCGACGAGGAGCAGGAGCATACCTACCGCTCGGAAAACACCCCCCGCTACCACGCCCGCGAGGTGGCGATCTATCGCGCCGCGCAGGTCGGCGCTTTGACGCTTTTCGGCTCGGCCACGCCGAGCGTGGAGACGATGTACCGCGCAAAAAGCGGGGTGTATCATTTGTTTCAACTGAAAAACCGCTACAATGCCGCCCCGATGCCGCCCGTTGAGCTCGTCGATATGAAGCAGGAGCTTAAAAGCGGCAACCCGGGGGAAATCAGCGAGCCTCTGCTTCTGGCGCTGCGCGAAAACTTACAAAGCGGGCGGCAGTCGATTCTGTTTCTTAACCGCCGCGGCACGAGCCGAATGCTCGCCTGCGTGGACTGCGGCAATGTGCCGCAGTGCCCGGCCTGCTCGGTCAATCTGACCTACCACGAGGCCAACGGGCGGCTGATGTGCCACTATTGCGGGCGCTCCGAGCCCGTTTCGCGCCGCTGCCCCGTCTGCGGCGGGCACATGAAGCAAATCGGCTTCGGCACGCAGAAAGTTGAGCACCGACTGCGGGAGCTTTTGCCGCAGGCCGAGGTGCTGCGCATGGACGCGGACACCGTTTCCGCGACCAATCCGCATGAAAAACTGCTTTCGCGCTTCCGCGACGAGCGCATTCCGATCCTCCTCGGCACGCAGATGGTCGCCAAAGGGCTGGATTTTGAGAATGTGACGCTTGTCGGCGTCTTGGACGCGGATATGTCCCTGTATGTCCCAAACTACCGCGCGGCGGAGACGACTTTTGCGATGCTCACACAGGTCATCGGCCGCGCCGGGCGCGGCGCGTATGCCGGGCGCGCGGTCGTGCAGACCATGACGCCGGACAATGCCGTCTTGCGCCTTGCCGCCGCGCAAAATTACGATGATTTTTACGAAGCGGAGCTTCCCCTGCGCGCGCTTCGCGGCTGCCCGCCCTTTGCAGACCTTTTGCGCCTGACCTTTCACGGCCGGCAGGAGACGCAGGTCTGGCAGGCGGCACAGCGCTTTCGCGAGGAACTCGAGGCGCAGCTTACCGCGCCATACTATAAAGAAGAGCAGGTGCGTCTGCTCGGCCCCGCGCCGGCGCAGGTTGCGCGCGTCAATTTCAGCTACCGCTGCTGCCTGACTTTAAGCTGCCGCAACACCGCGCGCCTGCGCGAACTGGTCGCGTTTCGGATGCGCGAATTTGCCAAAGACCGCCGAAATAACGGCGTCGGCGTGTTTGCCGACGTCAACAGCGAAGAATAGGAGAACGAACCATGGCACTGAGAAAAATTCTGACCGTTGAAGATCCCGCGTTGCACAAAAAATGCCGCCCCGTGACGGAATTTGACGAAAAGCTGCACATCCTGCTCGACGATATGGCCGAGACGCTCGTCGATTCCGACGGTGTCGGCCTCGCCGCGCCGCAGGTTGGCATTCTGCGCCGCATCGCGGTGGTCGATGTGGGCGAAGGGGAGCTGGTCGAGCTCATTAACCCCGAAATTCTGGAACAAAGCGGCGAGCAGGACGGAATGGAGGGCTGCCTCAGTGTCCCGGGGGAATACTGGCTCGTCAAGCGGCCGAATTTTGTGCGCGTGCGCGCGCAGGATCGCTTCGGCGATTGGTTCGAGGCCGAGGGCGAGGAGCTGACCGCGCGCTGCTTCTGCCATGAGATCGACCATCTCGACGGCCACATCTACACGGAGGTTGCGCATCATAAACTGACCGATGAAGAGATCGAAAGAATCGTTCGCGGGGAGGAAGAGGCGTGAGAGTTGTTTTCATGGGCACGCCCGCCATTGCCGCCACTTGCCTTCAGGCGCTCATCGATGCGAAATTCGACCTTGTGGGCGTGTTTACCAAGCCCGATATGCCGAAAAATCGCGGAATGAAGCTGGAAATGTCGGAAGTCAAGAAGCTGGCGCTGGCGCATGATTTGCCCGTCTTTCAGCCGACGACCTTCCGCGACGAAGCGGTTTTCGAGCAGCTTCGGGCGCTTCGGCCGGATATCATCGCCGTCGTGGCCTATGGGAAATTGCTTCCGCAGCGTGTTTTGGACATTCCGAAGCTCGGCTGCATCAACATCCACGCAAGCATTCTCCCGCAGCTTCGCGGCTCTGCGCCCGTGCAGTGGGCGATTCTGAACGGCTTGGAAGAGACGGGCGTGAGCGCGATGTATATGGCGGCGGAAATGGACGCGGGCGATATCATCGAAATTCGCCGCACGCCCATTGACCCCGAGGAAAATTCCGCGCAGCTTATGGCGCGCCTTGCCGACATCGGCGCGGCGCTTCTGCGCGATACGCTTTTTGCCGCCGAGCAGGGGCACTTGACGCGCACGCCGCAAAACGCTATGGATGCGACCTATGCGCCGATGCTCACAAAAGCGCTCAGCCCCATCGATTTTTTCCGCACCGCGCGGGAGATCTGCAATCAGGTGCGCGGGCTTGACCCGTGGCCAGTTGCTACGGCGGAGCTCGGCGGCACGCGCTTCAAAATCTACGGCGCGCGCTGCGCCGCGTATACAAGCGACAAACCCGCAGGCACGATTCTTTCCCTGCACAAAGAGGGACTCGACATCGCCTGCGGCGACCATACGGTTTTGACCGTCACGCGGCTTCAGGCCGACGGCGGTCGGCAAATGGCTGCGGCGGATTACTTCCGCGGCCACCCGATCAAATTGTGATATGAAAAAAACGGCAAGAGATGCGGCGCTGCTCGCTCTGAGCGCCTGCCGCAAAGACGGCGCGTGGTCCGACGGCGCGCTCAAACAGGCACTTTTCGGAATGGAGCGGCGCGACGCGGCGCTCGCAAGCCGACTTTGCTACGGCGTTTTGCAAAATCGGCTGCTCTTAGACTACTGGATTGACGGCTTTGCCTCGGGAAAGCTGCACCCGGCCGTGCGCGATATTCTGCGCCTCGGCGTATATCAGCTTTGCTTTATGGATAGGATCCCCGCTTCGGCCGCCATCTGCGAGGCGGTCGAGCAGACCAAGCGCGTGGCAAATCCGCAGGCGGCGCGGCTGGTCAACGGCGTTTTGCGCTCGGTGCAGCGCGCGCTGCCGCTGCCGCTGCCGGAAGATCTTTCTCTGCGTTACAGCCATCCCAAGGAGCTGACGGAGCTGTTGCTTTCGCAGTACGGGCGGGACAAGACCGCGCGCCTGCTCGCGTCTCACAACGAAGCGCCGCAGACGGTCATCCAGTGCAACACGCTCAAAACCGACCTTCCCGCGCTTTGCGCGCGCCTCGACGAGGTGGGCGTCCACTATGAAGCGCATCCGTGGCTGCCCGACTGCCTGAATATTTCCGCATCGGGAAGTCTCGATTTGCTCGATGTGTTCCGCGAGGGGCTTTTCTATGTGCAGGATGCCGCGGCGCGCCTTGCCGCGCTCTCGGCGGGGCTGCTTCCGGGGATGCGCGTGCTCGACTGCTGCGCGGCGCCCGGCGGAAAGAGCTTTGCCGCCGCCGTCGCGATGAAAAACAGGGGAGAGATCCTCTCGTGCGATATCCATCCGCACAAGCTCAGCCTCATTGAAGCAGGCGCGCAGCGGCTGGGAATTTCTATGCTGCAAACGCGGCTTCAGGATGCGTCAAAGCCCGTTTCGCAGTGGCAGGGGAGAATGGATGTCGTTTTGGCGGACGTTCCCTGCTCGGGGCTGGGCGTTATCCGCAAAAAGCCCGATATCCGCTACAAAGACCTTGCGCAGACGCAGACGCTTCCCGAGTTGCAGCTTCGCATTTTAGAGACGCAGGCGCAGTATGTCGCCCCGGGCGGCGTGCTGCTTTACAGCACCTGTACGATTTTGCGGCGGGAAAACGAAGAAGTTGCCGAGCGCTTTTTGCGCGCACATCCCGAATTTCGGCCGGAGACGGTCGATTTCCCGCAGGGCTCGCATATCGCGCCGGGCGCAATGACGACGCTTCTGCCGTGCGACCACGAAACCGACGGCTTTTTCATCTGCAAGCTCAGGAGAAACCTATGAACGATATCAAGTCCATGACCTTGGCCGAGCTGCGCGCGGAGTTTGCCGCGATCGGCGAGCCTGCGTTTCGCGCCGAGCAGGTTTTCAGGTGGCTGCACAGGGGCGCGCGGAGCTTTTCGGAAATGACGAACCTCTCCAAAGCCCTGCGCGAGCGGCTTTCGCAGACCTATCGCCTCACGCCGCCGACCGTGGCGCGCAAGCTCGTTTCAAGCAAGGACGGAACCATCAAATACCTCTGGCGTCTGAGCGACGGAAACTGCGTCGAAAGCGTCCTCATGCGCTACCACCACGGAAACAGCGTCTGCATCTCCTCGGAGGTCGGCTGCGCGATGGGCTGCGCCTTTTGCGCCTCGACGCGCGGAGGACTGGTGCGCCGTCTGGAAGCCTCGGAGCTCTTAGATCAAGTGCTTTTCACGCAGATCGACTCGGCTCTGCCCGTCAGCAACATTGTTTTGATGGGCATCGGCGAGCCGCTGGACAACTACGACAATGTGCGCCGCTTCCTCGCGCTCGTCAACTCCCCCGAGGGGATGAACATCGGAATGCGCCACATCAGCCTCTCGACCTGCGGCTTGGTCGATCGCATCGACCGCTTGGCCGAGGAAAATTTGCAGCTTACCCTCTCGGTGTCGCTGCACGCGCCGAGCGATGAGGTGCGCAGCCGCATCATGCCCGTCAACCGAAAATACAATGTGCAGACGCTTTTCGACGCCTGCCGCCGATATTTCGAGAAAACCGGGCGGCGCATTTCCTTTGAATATGCGATGATCCGCGATGTGAACGATACGCCCGAGATGGCGCAGCTTCTCATCCGCCGCCTCGGCGGCATCGCCGCGCATATCAATCTGATCCCACTGAACCATGTTGCCGAAAGCCCGCTTCAGCCGAGCCTGCCCGAGACGGTACGGCGTTTCCAGACCACCCTCGAGCAGGCGGGCATCCCCGCGACCGTGCGCCGCACGCTCGGAAGCGATATCAACGCTTCCTGCGGGCAGCTTCGGCGCGACTTTGAAGCGGGCAAGGCATGAAACGGAAGGAGGAACTGCCGTGAAAGCATGGGCTCTGACGGACATCGGCAATGTCCGCACGCAAAATCAGGACACCTATCGCATCGAAACCCTCCCCGGCGCGCTTTTGTGCGTCGTGTGCGACGGCATGGGCGGCGCCAAGGCGGGAAACGTGGCAAGCAGGCTTGCCTGCGAGGTTTTCGCCGAAGAAGTCGTGCGCTCGTTCCGCGCGGGAAGCTCCCAACAGGAGCGGGAGGAACTTTTGCGCGAGGCGGCGGCGCTGGCCAACCGCACGGTCTATGAGCACGCGCACATCACTGCGGAATTTTCCGGGATGGGCACGACGCTCGTGGCGGCGCTTGTTTCGCAGGACGACGCCTGCGTGCTCAACATCGGCGACAGCCGCGCCTATTTTCTCAATTCCGACGGCATCAGCCGCATCACCACCGACCATTCGCTTGTGGAGATGATGGTACAGTGCGGCGAATTGACCGCCGCCGAAGCGCGGACGCATCCGCAGAAAAACTACATCACCCGTGCCGTCGGCACGGCGCAGAGCGTGCAGTCAGACCTCTTTTTCCTGCCCCTGCGGGCGGGAGATTTCCTGCTTCTGTGCTCCGACGGGCTGAGCAATCAGGTCGCCGACGAAGAGATGCTCTTTGAAGTGATCCACGGCGAGCACAGCGACGATTGCTGCGCGCGTCTGCTGCAAATCGCGAAAAAGCGCGGCGCGCCGGACAATGTGACCTCGCTTTTGGTGGAGGTCTGACGATGAAAACACGCGTTTTGATGCTCCTGCATCAGGAAAACGGAGGGAACCGTTATGGATAATTACATAGGAAAGCTGCTCGACAACCGATACGAAATTTTGGATGTGATCGGTACGGGCGGGATGGCGGTTGTCTACAAGGCGCTGTGCCATCGCCTCAACCGCATGGTCGCAATCAAGATTCTCAAGGACGAATTTTCGCGCGACGCGGAGTTCCGCCGCCGCTTCCATGCCGAGTCGCAGGCGGTCGGAATGCTCTCGCATCCGAATATCGTGGGCGTTTACGACGTTTCCACCTCCGGCGATGTGGACTACATCGTCATGGAGCTGATCGACGGCATGACGCTCAAGCAATATTTGACGAAAAAGCACGCGCTCGACTGGCGCGAGACGCTGCATATCTCCATGCAGATCGCCCGCGCGCTGGAGCACGCGCACAGCCGCGGCATCATCCACCGCGATATTAAGCCGCACAACATCATGATTCTGCGCGACGGCAGCATCAAGGTGGCCGATTTCGGCATCGCCCGCATCCTCTCGGAGAAGAACAACACCCTCACCCGCGAGACGCTCGGCTCGGTGCACTATATTTCGCCCGAGCAGGCGAAGGGTTCGCGCGTCGATGCGCGCAGCGACTTGTATTCTCTGGGCGTCGTGATGTACGAAATGCTCACGGGTCAGCCGCCCTACGACGGCGAGACGCCCGTCTCCGTCGCCATTCAGCACATTTCCGGCGGCGCTCCGCTTCCGAGCAGCATCCGCTCCGGCATCCCGCGCGGCCTTGAGCAGATCACGCTGCACGCGATGACCGCAAACGCCGAGCTTCGCTACGCCTCGGCGACGGAAATGCTGCACGATATGGACGAATTCCGCAAAGACCCGCAGAGCACGTTCGCATTTAACGCGGCGGCGGGCACCACCGTCGTGCATCCCGCGCGCCCGGCGCAGCCGGCCGCACCTTCCGACGGCCTCACGCCCGAGCAGCGCCGCGCCGCCCGCGTCGGCCGCGAGCGCAGAGAGCGCGAGGAGCGGACAAAGACGGTGCTCGTTTGGGTCGCCATTGCCGCAGCGGTGCTTCTTTTGGCCGCGCTGCTCGGCATTGTGATTTTCTCCGGCGGAAGCAATCAGCCGACCGAGCCGCCGAACACGGGCAGCTCCAATACCGTCATCGTGCCGAATTTTCTCGGCAAATATCTGGCGGAGATTGAGCCGGCGATGTACCCCGAGCTCATCATCGACATCGACGGCGCAACCTTTGAATACAGCGACGAATACGCCCGCGGGCAGATTATCGAGCAGACCCCGAAGAGCGGAGAAGAAGTTCGCGGCGGCAAGACGCGCACCGTGCGCCTGACCGTCAGCCTCGGCAAGCAGAACGACGAAATGCTCGACTTGACGGGACAGAGCTACGACAACGCCCTTTCGCAGCTTTCCGCGATGAGCTACGGCCTGCAAATCCGCGAGGAAAAAATCGGCAGCGAAACGATCCCGGCGGGGAACATCGTGCGCACCGAGCCGGTCGCGGGCGAGAAGCTCGAGCGCGGCCAGCGCGTGATTCTCTATGTCAGCCTCGGCTCGACGACAATGCCCGACCTTTCGGGCGAGCTTTTCGGCAATGTCGAACAGCTTATGGCGGAGCGCAAGAAGAACCTTTCACTGACGGTCATGCTCTTGCAGGAGCTCAGCGACGATGTGCCCGAGGGCTATGTGACGCGCAGCGAGCCTGCGGCCGGTTCGCAGCTTTCCATGCGCGATACCGTTTTGATTTATTACAGCATCGGCGACGGCAAGGCGGAAGTGCCGCAGGTCATCGGCTTTACGCAGAGCGAAGCGGCGGGGCTGATTCAGGCGGCGGGTCTGCGCTACCAGATTGAAGAGGTCTATGACGACACGGTCGAAGTCGGCAAGGTCGTCTCGCAGAGCGAAGAGCCCTTTACCCGTGTGCCGAAAGACACCTTAGTCATTCTCTATGTTTCAAAGGGCCCGCAGCCGCCCGACTACTCCGAAGAGCCGACCAACCCGATCGAGGAGCCGCCGATGGTGCTGCCGCGAAAGAAATGCCTATGACGAGGCGCGGAAGAATCGAAAAAGCCCTGAGCGGCTTTTACGATGTGCGGGAAGCGGACGGCACTCTGACCCGCTGCCGCGCCTGCGGCCGCTTTCGCAAGGAGGGGCTCAGCCCGCTCGTCGGAGATTGGGTGGAGTTTACGGTCGAGGGCGCGCGCGGGACGGTGCGCGCCGTCGAGCCGCGGAAAAACAGCTTCCTGCGCCCTGCGGTGAGCAACATTGACCTGCTTCTGGTGCTCGCCTCGCAGGCCAATCCCATCACCGACCCCTTTCTCATCGACCGCGTGTTTGCCATCGCGCAGGGGCGGCAGGTGCCCGTGGCGCTGTGCGTGAACAAAATCGACCTTGCTGACGGAGAAATGCTTTGCGGCATCTACCGCCGCGCGGGCTTCGATGTGTTCCCCACGAGCACCGTCACCAACACGGGCGTTGACGAATTGCGCCGCGCGCTTGTCGGGAAAACCGTCGCCTTTACCGGCAACTCCGGCGTGGGCAAGAGCAGCCTGCTCAACTGCATGGGCTTTTCCGTGCAGACCGGCGAGGTTTCCGAAAAATTGGGGCGCGGGCGGCACACAACGCGCCATGTGGAGCTGTTTCATCTGCCCGACGGCACCTGTATCATCGACACGCCCGGCTTTTCCGCGTTCGACACCGAGCAAATGGAGCCGTTTGTGCGCGAGGAGCTGCAATATGCGTTTTCGGATTTTGCGCCCTACCTCGGCAAATGCCGCTACCACGACTGCGTGCATCTGCGCGAGCCGGGCTGCGCCGTGCGCGAAGCGCTCGAGCAGGGCAAAATCGAGCCGACGCGCTACGCCGCCTATGAGCGGCTGTGCCGCGAGGCGAAAAAACCGTGGGAAATCAAATAAAAAATGCGTTTGCCTGCCGATTCGGCGGGCAAACGCTTCTTTTTTCTTAATGCGCAGCTTCGGATTGAAACTCGTTTTCTTCTTCGCAGCCGAAGTTCGGAATCAAAAGGGATTCGCAGACTTGGAAGAAATCGTGCAGTGCATCGGGGTTGAGGCGGTAGTAGCAGCGCAGGTTTCTGCGCTCCTGCGTGAGGAACCCGCAGTTGTGCAGCGCGGTAAGGCTGCGCGAGAGGTTGCCCGGGTCAACGCCCATCACTTCGGACAGTTCGTGGCAATAGGAATGCTTCTGCCCCAAACGCTGCAAAATTTCCAGCCTGCGGCGGTCGCTCAAAAGCTTCAAGGTGGTGGCGATGCTGTCTAAATCGAGGGCGCGGGTGCGCAGGACGCTTTCAAGCAGAATGGCGCTGCCGATGCACATGATGTTGTATTCCCCGTCGGAGAGGAAATCGTCGATGGGAACATAGGAAACATCGCGATAATTCATCATCGAAAAGCACACGAGCATATCGCCGCGGAAGGTGTATTCTCCGTTGGGGAAGGCTGCGCGCTGCAAAAATTCCAGAGGGGAAGTGCGCTCGAAAGCCTCCGTCCAGTAGTCGCAGACGTCCTCAAAGAGCCACGGATGCGCGCGGTACTCCTCGGCCAGACGGTTGGCATAGGGCTCGACAAGGTCGGCGAAAATATCCAGCTCTACATCGAAATTGCGCAAAATCCGATACAGATCGAGCCTGCTCTGCGCGGGAAGCTCCAAAGAGGAGATGTGCTCAAAAAGGTCGCCGACTTCGCCGTTGGAAAAAACGAGGCCGGAATCGTCGAACGAGCGGATGGAGGCGTTGTTTTGCAGCAGGGAGTTCCATGTTTTGTGAATGTCGTCGATGCTTTCGCGGAAGCCCGTGTAGCGCATACTCAAAAACGAGCCGACCATAAACTTCGCGAGGCAAAGCCCGTCAAAGCCGCTGTCGCTCTCGATGCGCTCGAAATAGAGGCGCATCGGCGAAGTTTCACGGTTCACATCTGCACAAACGCGCCCGATGATGGCCGAAAGCTCGGCATTTCTGCGGTTGGCGGCAGGCGAGGGGGGAAGCGCTTTCTGAGAGGCCAGACGCTGCGGAGACTGTTGCTGAAAAAACAGATAAAGCATTGAAACGGTTTCCGGCAAAAGGTACGGTTCCCGCACGATTTTATATGACATATACTTCGCTCCCATTTTCTATGGTAAAATCCGGTAATTTCATTATAATCGTTTCGGAGAAACTTGTCAAGGAAGAAATCGAGCGGAAAATCCCGAAAACGAAAAAACATTGCAATCGGAATTTTTTCGGAAATTCCGCAGATTCTCCGTCCGAAAGCGCGCGCTGCGCACGAAAAATGCGAAATATGCCGCAAATTTCCGAAAGCGGGGAAAAAGAGTATAAATATACTTGTTGACAAATGCGTGCTCGTCGGTTAGAATAAAAAGAGCAGAAAATTTCCACCGAGATATGGACAAAATGACGAAAGGATGACTTTATCAATGATTCCCATAGGCATCAATGGTTTCGGACGGATCGGCAGAGTGGTGCTGCGCATCGCCGCGTCGATGCCCGAGCGCTTCAAAATCTGCGGCATCAACCTCCGCAGCGCGGAGACGGACTACATGGCGTACCTCATCAAGTACGATTCCGTGTTCGGCCCCTTCCCCGGCACTGTGGACTACACCCCCAACTCCCTGATTGTCAACGGTCAGGAGATCACCGTCTTCAGTGAGTCCGACGCCTCGAAGATCCGCTGGAGCAAATGCGGCGCGGAATACATCATCGAGTCCACCGGCGTGTTCAATACCTACTATCAGGCGTCGCTGCACTTCTCCGGCGGCGCAAAGAAAGTCGTTCTCTCCGCGCCCGCCAAGGACGAGATCACCCCGACCTTCGTTATGGGCGTAAACCACGAGACGTATCGCCCGACGATGGGTGTCGTTTCCAACGCCTCCTGCACCACCAACTGCCTTGCGCCGCTGGTCAAGGTCATTCAAAACCGCTTCGGCATCGAGCAGGGCCTTATGTCCACCATCCACGCGGCCACCTCCAAGCAGAAGCCCGTCGATTCCCGCGCGGGTCGCGACTGGCGCACGGGCCGCTCCGTGATGGGCAACATCATCCCCTCCACCACGGGCGCCGCCAAGGCCGTTGCCCGCGTCATTCCGGAGCTCAAAGGAAAGCTCACGGGTATGTCGTTCCGCGTGCCGTGCAACGATGTCTCCGTGGTTGACCTGACCGCCCGCCTGACAAAACCCACCACCTACAAGGAAATCTGCGAGGCCGTGAAAGAAGCCTCCGAGACGGATATGAAGGGCATCATCGGCTACACGTCCGATCAGGTCGTTTCGGCCGATATCGTCGGCAATTTCAACACCTGCGTGTTCGACTCCTCGGCGGGCATCATGCTCGACGACAACTTCGTCAAGCTCATTGCGTGGTACGACAACGAATGGGGCTACTCCGCAAAGGTGCTTGAGCTCATCGAGCATATGTACAATACCGACCACGAGGCGATTCGCCCCGCGACGGTCGAGGAAGACCTGAAATAAGAAAAAACAGAAAAGCGCTATTCGGTTTTTGACCGAGTAGCGCTTTTTTGCACCTGCGGCAGCCGCAGTGACGGTGCCCGAGGGCACCGTCACGCGGAAA
>CAZGOO010000003.1:0-11107 GCA_964527505.1 uncultured Oscillospiraceae bacterium
GCAGCACGTCGGGCGGAGGAAAACTGCCAAACCTCCGCTCCGACGGCGCTCCGTGGTTGAGGCTGTGTCGAATCAAGGAAAAGAGAAAATAAAAAAGGAGAGCACTTCTATTTCTGAGCGTATTTTAGCAGAAGAACATTAAACGAATCTTAAAATTCACAAACTTTTTCTGCTTTTCGGAAAAAATCAAATTTACGCAGCGACTTGCTTTTTTGGGAAAAATGAGTTATAGTAAAAAGAAAAAGGAGGCAAGCGTATGCGAATCCTTGTTGCCGAGGACGAACGCCCGCTTTCCAGAGCGATCGTTCGGATTCTGGAAAAAAGCAATTTTTCCGCCGACGCCGTTTACGACGGCGCCGAGGCCCTGAACTATCTGCAAAGCGGCATTTACGACGCGGCGATCCTCGATGTGATGATGCCGAAAGCGGACGGTATTTCCGTTCTGCGTGCGGCGCGCGCGGCGGGGAACCATACTCCCGTGCTCTTTCTCACCGCGCGAAGCGAGGTGGACGACCGCGTGGCAGGGCTCGACGCGGGCGCGGACTACTACCTGACCAAGCCCTTTGACGCAAAGGAGCTTATTGCCGCCCTGCGGGTTATCACGCGCAGCCGCGAGGCCGAAGGCACACGCCTGACGCTCGGAAATCTGACGCTCGACCGGGCGACTTTTGAACTGAGCACGCCCAAGGGGCGCTTTCGCCTTGCGAACAAGGAATTTCAGATGATGGAGCTCTTTTTGACCAATCCGCGCTGCGTCATCTCCGCAGAGCGCTTCATGGAGCGCATCTGGGGCTGCGAGAGCGAGGCGGAGATCGGCGTTGTGGCGGTGTATGTGTCCTATCTGCGTAAGAAGCTGGCCGCCATCGAGGCGGGCGTGCAGATTCGTATGCTGCGCGGCGCGGGCTACGCGCTCGAGGAAAATTCGTGATCGGCAAGCTGCGCAGGCGTTTCGTCTGCCTTGCCGTCGCCGCCCTCTTTGCGCTTTTGGCGCTGCTGGTCGCGGGGATGAACATCGTCAACTATCGCACCGTCTGCAAAGACGCCGACGGCGTTTTGACCCTGCTTTCGCACAACCGCGGCGATTTTCCGATGCTTCCCTCGATGCCCGAGCCGCCGATGCACTCGCCGGAATTGGCATATGAGTCGCGCTATTTTTCCGTCCTGCTCGATGCCGAGGGAACGATTTTGCAGATCGATACGCGGCGCATTGCCGCCGTGAGCGAGCAGAGCGCGGCGCAGTATGCCGAGCTTGCCGCGCAGAAGCGCGCCGAGCGCGGATTTTTCGGGATTTACCGCTATCTGCGCAGCGCCGAGGGGGAAAACACGCGCATTGTGTTTCTCGACTGCGGCCGCCGCCTCGACGATTTTTACGGTTTTTTGACGGGTAGCGTGCTGATTTCGCTCGGCGCGTTCGCGCTGGTGTCGGTTCTGTTCCTGTTTCTCTCGGCACGGCTTCTCCACCCGATCGCCGAAAGCTACGAAAAGCAGCGCAGATTTATCACCGACGCGGGGCATGAGCTGAAAACTCCTTTGACCATCATCCGCGCCAACGCGGATCTTCTGGAAATGGAGCAGGGCGAAAACGAAAGTCTCGACGAAATTCGCAGGCAGGCGCAGCGCCTGACCGCGCTGACAAACGATTTGGTGCTGCTTTCGAGAATGCAGGAGCCTGCGCCCTCGGAGCGGATCGATTTTCCGCTCTCCGAGGTCGTTTCGGAGACGGCCGCGAGCTTCCGCGCGCCCGCCGTCTCGCGCGGGCAGACGCTTGAAAGCCGCATTGCGCCGCTTCTGACTCTCTGCGGCGACAGCGCGGCCATCGCCAAGCTCGTCGGGCTGCTGCTCGACAACGCCCTGAAATATTCGCCCGAGGGTGCGTGCATTACGCTTACGCTCGCTCGCGAGGGCAAAACCATCGCCCTGACGGTGGAAAATCCGACCGCGCAGCCCCTCACGGAGGAGGCCATGGCGCATCTTCTTGACCGCTTCTACCGCGCCGACCCCTCGCGAAATACCGCCACCGGCGGCTACGGCATCGGCCTGAGCGTGGCGGACGCCATCGTTTCGGCGCACGGCGGAAAGCTGCTTCTCTCCCGCCCCGCGCCCTGCCGCTTCCGAATCAGCGCCGTGTTTCCGAGCTGAGAGGGCGGGGGAGCGAAATATCGAAAAAACGACCCCGGGGCGATTGCCTCGGGGTCGAAAACACGCATGGGGGTAAATTACTTGATTTCCGCAGTAGCGCCGGCTTCCTTGAGGTCGTTGGCGAGCTTCTCGGCATCTTCCTTGGAGATGGCTTCCTTGAGGGTCTTGGGGCAGTTGTCGGCGATTTCCTTCGCTTCCTTCAGGCCGAGGCCGGTGGCAGCGCGGATAACCTTGATGACATTCAGCTTGGAAGCGCCGCAGTCCTTGAGGATGACGTCGAACTCGGTCTTCTCTTCCACTTCGGCAGCGGCAGCGGCGGGAGCGGCAACAGCGGCGGCAGCGGCGGAAACGCCGAAAGTCTCTTCCAGAGCGTGGACAAGCTCAGCCAGTTCCAGAACGGAAAGGCCCTTAACTTCTTCGATCAGAGCAGTGATTTTTTCAGACATTGGATAAATCCTCCTAATTTAGTTTGTTTGAATTACGCCTCGGCCTCTGCGGCGGGGGCGGGGCCTTCCTTCTGCTGGCGGATCTGGTCGAGAACAAACGCCAGAGAGGAGATGGGAGCGAGGAACGTGCCGAGCACCTGCGCGATGAGGGCATCCTTGCCGGGAAGCTCACCGAAGCGCTGGAGCTGGTCAACGGGCAGGACGGAACCTTCGACGAAGCCGCCCTTGATTTTCAGAACGTTCTTGTTCTTCTTGGCAAATTCGCTGACGATACGCGCCGGGGCGATGGGGTCGCCCGTGGTGGTGGCCATGGCGGTGGTGCCGTTGAGCAGCTCGTCGAACTGGTTGTAGCCGACCTTGTTGGCGGCGAAACGGGTGAGCGTGTTCTTCACGACGGCATATTCCACGCCGGCTTCACGGAACTGGTTGCGAAGCGCGGTATCCTGAGCGACAGTGATGCCCTTGTAATCGACAAAGACGGCTGCGGTAGACTGTTGCAGCTTCTCTGCCAGAGCGTCAACGATTGCCTTTTTGCTTTCGAGTACCTTGGAATTGGGCAATGTGTGTCACCTCCGAAAAAAATCCTCATGCCAAAAGACATGAGGACACAAAAATCTTACGATATCGTGCAACCTCGGCAGGAAAGATGTTACGGCTTTCGCCTCCTGCTGTCTCCGGCAACAAAAGACATTATAGCACCGTTTTCTGCCAATGTCAAGCACATTTTTCGGATTTTTCGTAATTATTTTCGGAAATCGAGGACGGTTTTGTCGTCGCTTTCGATTAAAAACGCGTAGATAAGCGCGTCGCCCGAAAGCGCGGCGCTCCGGCAGTCGGATGAGAGAAGCGTCTGGCCCGTCTGCACGGATGCTTCGCCGCAATTTACGCGGCCGCTTGCGCAGTAAAACCCGCGCAGGGCAAATTGCTTCGTCGGCTCGGGGAAGGAGAGTGTGCGCTCGCCGCAAACGCGCAGGGAAAAGACCTCGCCCGAACACACGCCCTTGCGCAGCATCAGGTTAAAATCGCGGCAGGTGCCCTGCGAAATGACGCGCTTGCCGCCGTCAAAGCCCCAGACCTGCCCGACGGGCAGGGGAAAGAAGCCCTCGTCGTCCGTTTGCAGGAAGAGCGCGCCTTCGACGATGCCGAGAAAACGGTTATAATCCGGCAGGCTTGTAAAGACGGAATACTCCTGCGCAACTTCAGCGGAGCTCAGCCGCCAGAGAAAATCGCGCGCGGCGTAGTCCGCCCCGGCGGGGCAGATGGCAAGCTGCGTGGTCGTGCCGCCTGCCCAGCGGGAAGTGACGTAATTTTCACGGCTCAGAATCACAAATTCCATGGCGTCCTCCGCTCAAAGGCTGCGCAGCTCGATGCCGCCCTCGCCCGCGTGCAGACCGATTTGGGAGATGGGCTGCTCGTAGCTGTCGATGATGGCCGAGGCGATCTTGTCCTCAATGTCCTTTTGCAGCGTGCGGCGCAGATTGCGCGCGCCGTAGGCGACGGAGTAGGACTTTTTCACCAGATAGTCCTCGACGCTCTCGTCCCAGTGCAGCGCGATGCCGCGCTCGAGCAGATTGTCTTTCAGTTCGCCGAGCATGATGGCGGCGATGCCGCGGAAATTCTCCTCGGAGAGGCGGTTGAAGCAGACGATTTCGTCGATGCGGTTGATAAATTCGGGGCGCAGGAAGTCCGAAAGCGCTTTCATCGCCTTGTCCTTGCCCTGCTCGGAGATGCTTCTGCCGAAGCCGACGGAGCCGTCTTTGCGGTCGGAACCGGCGTTGGAGGTCATCACGATGACGGTGTTTTCAAAATTCACCATGCGCCCCTGCGCGTCGGTGATGCGGCCGTCGTCGAGGATTTGCAGCAGAATGTTCAAAACATCGGGGTGCGCCTTTTCCAGCTCGTCGAAGAGAACGACGCAGTAGGGCTTGCGGCGGATTTTTTCGGTGAGCTGACCCGCTTCGTCGTAGCCGACGTAGCCGGGAGGCGAACCGATGAGCTTCGAGACGGAGTGACGCTCCATGTATTCCGACATATCCAGCCGGATGAGCGAATCGGCCGAGTCGAAAAGCTCGCCCGCAAGCCGCTTGACAAGCTCCGTCTTGCCCACGCCCGTCGAGCCGACGAAGAGGAAGGAGACGGGGTGCTTTTTCGTGGAAATATCCACGCGGTTGCGGCGGATGGCGGCACAGACGGCGGCGATCGCCTCGTCCTGCCCGACGATGTGGCGCTTCAGGCGCTCATCGAGCGTGCGAAGCTGGGCATATTCCTGCGCGCGGATCTTGCTGGCGGGGATTTTCGTCCAGAGTTCGATAATGCGCGCCAAGTTTTCCATGGTGAGCTGCGGGGCGGGCTGCGCCTCCAATTCGGCAATTTCCCCGTCGAGGCGGCAGATGTTCGCCCGCAGCGTGGCAAGGCGCTCGTAATTTTCCGCGTCCTCGGAGAGCTGATTGAGCTCCAATTTATAATCTTCGTGCTCCTTGCGCTTCTCGGCAAGGTCGGAGATGGACTTCGTGTGCAGATTCAGGTCGGAGCAGGCTTCGTCGAGCAGGTCGATGGCCTTGTCGGGAAGATACCGGTCGGTGATATAGCGCTCGGAGAGCAGAACCGTTTGCCGCGCGATTTCCGGAGAGACGGACACGCCGTGGTAAAGTTCATAGTAATGCGCGATGCCGCGCAGAATGGCAACGGCTTCGTCGATGGTCGGCTCTGCGACCGTGACGGGCTGGAAGCGGCGCTCGAGCGCGGCGTCCTTTTCGATATATTTGCGGTATTCGGCGAAAGTCGTCGCGCCGATGACCTGCACCTCGCCGCGCGAGAGGGCGGGCTTGAGGATGTTTGCGGCGTTCATCGCGCCCTCGGCATCGCCCGCGCCGACGAGGTTGTGTACTTCGTCGATGACGAGGATGATGTTGCCGCAGGCTTTGATTTCGCCGATGAGGCTCTTCATGCGGCTTTCAAACTGCCCGCGAAACTGCGTTCCGGCGACCATGGCGGTCATATCGAGCAGATACACCTCTTTGCCGCGCAGCTTGTAGGGCACGTCGCCCGCGGCGATTTTCTGCGCCAGACCCTCGGCCACGGCCGTCTTGCCGACGCCGGGCTCGCCGATGAGGCAGGGGTTGTTCTTCTGGCGGCGGTTGAGAATCTGCACGACGCGCTGCGTTTCGACCTCGCGGCCGACGATGCGATCGAGCGCGCCCTCGCGCGCGCGGGCGGTGAGATTCTGGCAATAGGTGTCGAGGAACTTATGCTTCTGCTTTTTCGGGCGCTCCGTGGGCGCGTCCTTGGGCTGCGCGGGGCTCTCCTCGCGCGGAGCAAGCTCGTTCGGGCCGCCGAAGAGGCGGTTCATGTGCGGGAAGGTGGCGGTGCGGCTGCCGATATCGTCGTCGTTTTCGTCGTTTTCTTCGGGCACGGCGGGCAGATTGCCCGAGAAGATGGAGGACATATCTTCCGAAAGGCTGTCGATGTCCTCATCGCTGATGCCCATGCGCTCGACCAGCTCATTGACCTGACGGATGCCCAGCTCGCGGGCGCATTTCAGGCAAAGCCCCTCGTTCGTGGTCTGCCCGTTTTCGACCTTGGTGATGAACACAACGGCGACGTTTTTCTTGCATCGGCTGCAAATGGTGGGTTTCATTGGCTCGTCTCCCTTCTGGAGTATCAAGAATAGCACAAAAGTGCGGAAAAATCGATCGGATTTTTACGGAAAAATCAAATCCGCCTCCGCGCTGCCTGCGGCAAGGACGGTGCCGTCTTTGCGCACGGCGGCGAAGGTGTATTTTCCGGCGTTTTCAAGCGAAAGGCGGACGCGCGCGGAGCGGTCATAGACCGTCAGGCTCTGCGCGGTCAAAACGGCAAGGTAGTTTCCCTGCGCGCTCAGGCACAAAGGCTGCGCGTCGGCGGAAAGACGGAGTTCTTCGGCGCCGTCTGCGTCGAGGAGCACCACGCGATAGCGCTCGGCGGCGGAGAATGTGTCGAGCGCGAGCAGAACGCCGCCCGAAACGAAGCGGTAGGAAACTGCGGCGGCGCCGTCGAGGGAATATTCCGAGCGCAGATTGCCGTCCGTGTCGAAGGTCAGAACGCTTTTTTCGCCGATGGCGCAGATCGTCTGCGCATCGAGAAAGGCAACGTCGAAAATGAGCTGCTCGCCGAGCGAAAGCTCGATGGGTGCGTCCTCGGAATCGGTACGCAGCAGCAGCGCCGCCGAGCGGAAGAGCACGTCTTTCTGCCCGAGGGCGATGACAACGGCGCTTTTCCCGTCCGGGGAGACGGCGCAGGCGTTGAGATACTGCGACGAGGAGCGGTAGCGGTAGAGCAAATCGCCCGCTTCGCCGTAAAGCTCGAACACGGCGCGCGTGCCCTCGCCCGCGCACAAAAGCGCCACTTCGCCCGAATCATTGAGGTCGGCGTCGAGAATTTCGCCGGAGGCATCGGCTTTTTGCAGCGTGTTGCCGTCGCGGTCGCACACGAGGTAGGCTTTGCCGCCGATGGCGTAGCAGAGCGCGCGTTTTTCGGAAATGCACAGCGCGTTGCAGTTCTCGGCGAGCGCCACACGCGCGCGCAGCGAGCCGTTTTCGTTAAAAATGCGCAGCGCGCTGCCGTCTAAGAGCACCAAATTGCCGCTCATGGCGGAAAATTCGGAAGTTTCCGCGCCGTCCAAGTCGATGTGGCCGTACTGCCCGGGCGTTTTTCCGAGATAGCGCACGGCGCGCTTGAGGCCGTCGAAGGCCACCGCGTCGGACAGAAGCACGACGAGCGCGAAAATCAGAACGGCGGCGATGAGCGCAAAGAGCACGAGCCGCCACGGGATACGCTTTTTTTTCGGCGCTTCGTCCGCGCTCGGGACGATTTGAATGTTATCGGACATGGAACGATACCTCCCCGTCGTCATACCAGAGCCGGGTCATGGCCAGTCCGCAGGCGGGAACGGTGGGGCCTGCGGCGGTGCGGTTGCCGGCTTCGAGCAGCGCGCCGATGGAATCAGGGTCGATTTTGCCCTCGGCGGCATAGACCGCCGTGCCGACCATCGCGCGGGCCATATTATAAAGGAATCCGTCGGCGCAGACGCGAAACAGAAGCAGATCGCCTTTGCGCTCGACCTCGAAATAATAGACCGTGCGCACGGTGGAGCGCACCTGTGTGCCGACGGAGCGCACGGCGGCAAAGTCGTGCGTGCCGACAAACTGCTGCGCGGCGCGCTGCAAAACGGCTTCGTCGAGGCGGCGCGGGTAAAACCATGCGCGGTTTACATAAAACGGGTCGCGCAGGCGGGAATTGTAAATTTGGTAGGTATATTCCTTGCGCGCGCAGGAGCCGATGGCGTTAAAGCGCTCGGGAACTTCGCGCGCGTCGTAGACGGCGATGTCATCGGGCAGGCGGCTGTTGAGCGCAAGGGGCAACCGCTCGGTGGGGATGCGGCTGTCCGTGCGGAAATTGGCAACATAGACGCGCGCGTGGACGCCCGCGTCGGTGCGGCCGCAGCCGGTCATATGCACCGAATGGCCGACGATTTTTTCGGCGGCCTGTTCCATCGTTTGTGCGACGGTGCGCTCGGTTTTCTGCACCTGCCAGCCGTGGTAGGCCGTGCCGTCGTAGCGGAGAAAAAGGGCGATATTTCGCATCTGCGTCCCTCCTGTCAGAAGCCGAAGTGGCGCAGAAGAATCACGCCCGCAAGGACGGCCGCGCCGAGCGAAAGCGCCAGCGCGTCGCGTGCAGCATAGCGCAGCGTTTTCAGACGCGTGCGTCCCTCACCGCCGTGGTAGCAGCGGCATTCCATCGCCGTGGCCAGTTCGTCGGCGCGGCGAAACGCGCTGACAAAGAGCGGCACGAGGATCGGCACGAGCGCCTTGGCGCGCCGCAGAAGATTGCCCGACTCGAAATCCGCGCCGCGCGCTTTTTGCGCGGAGATGATTTTGTCGGTTTCCTCAATCAGCGTGGGGATGAAGCGCAGGGCGATGCTCATAATCATCGCAAGCTCATGGACGGGAAAGCGCACCTTTTTCAGGGGCGAAAGGAGCGATTCAATCGCGTCCGTCAAGGCGATGGGGGAGGTGGTGTAGGTCAAAAGGAAGGTGCCCATCACCAGAAGCAGAATGCGGCAGACGAGAAACAGGGCGTTTACAATGCCCTCGCGGGTGATTTTGAAAATCCAGAACTGCGCGAGCACTTCGCCGTCGGTGTAGAACAGATTCAAAAGCGCCGTAAAGGCGATGATAATCAGAAGCGGCTTTAAGCCCTTGAAGAGCGAGCGAAAGGGCGTGTGCGAAAGAAGCACCGCCGTGAGCAGGAAAAGCGCAATGAGCCCGTAGGCGAAAAAGCTCTTGCAGAGGAAAAGCGCGACGATGTAAACGATGAGAAGCAGAAGTTTTGTGCGCGGGTCGAGGCGGTGAACCGGTGTGTTGCCGGGGAAATACTGCCCGAGGGTGATGTCTTTCAGCATTTGGCACCTCCGAGCAGACGCACAAGCTGCGCATTTGCCTGCGCAAGCGTGTAGGTGGCGGGGTCAACGTCGAGCCCCAATTCGCGCAGACGCGCGAAAAGCTGCGTCATCTGCGGAACGGCAAGGCCAATCTCTTTTAAGCGATTGGCGTGGGCAAAGACCTCGGCGGGCGTGCCGCAAAGCTCGACGCGCCCGTGATTGAGCACCAGCAGACGGTCGGCAAGCTGCGCAACGTCGTCCATGCTGTGGCTGACCATGAGAATCGTCGCGCCCGTCGATTCGCGATAGGCGCGGATGTTTTCCAGAAGCTCGGCGCAGCCGACGGGGTCAAGTCCCGCGGTCGGTTCGTCGAAAATGACGATTTCCGGCTCCATGGCAATCACGCCCGCGATGGCCACGCGCCGCTTCTGCCCGCCGGACAGGTCAAAGGGGGACTTATCGAGCACCGACGCATCGACGCCCGCAAACTGCGCCGCGCGCACAACGCGCCGCTCGATTTCCTCGGCGGAAAGTCCCATGTTTTTCGGCCCGAAGGCGATATCCTTGCGCACCGTCTCTTCAAAGAGCTGATGCTCGGGATACTGAAACACCAGCCCCACGCGAAAGCGCGCCGCGCGAAGCGACTGCTTCGAGGCGTTAATGTCCTCGCCGCCGAGCAGAATCTGCCCCTTGGTGGGCTTGAGCAGGCCGTTTAAGTGCTGCATGAGCGTGGATTTGCCGGAACCGGTGTGGCCGATGATGCCCAGAAATTCCCCGGGCGCGACCGAAAGCGAAAGGTCGGACAGCGCGTCGCGCTCAAAGGGCGTACCGGCGCTGTAAGTATGTGTGAGGTGTTTCACCTCGATGCTTGCAGTCAAATTGAGTTCCTCCCGTGGTCAAGCCTTTATAAAATGATAAAGTGCCTGCGCACATTCTTCCGTGGAAAGGGCGTCAAGCGGCAGATCAAAGCCCGCCTGACGCAGCCGGCTGAGCAGCTTGACGGTCTGCGGGACGCAAAGCCCCGCTTCTTCGATGAGTTCTACCTGAGAAAAGACCTGCTTGGGCGTGCCGTCGGCAAGCACTTTGCCGCCGCCCATCACCACCACGCGGTCGGCGCGGATGGCCTCGGTCATGTGGTGGGTGATGAGAACGACCGTGATGCCCTGCTCGCGGCACAGCCGCTCGGCAGTGGAGATGACCTCCTCACGCCCCTGCGGGTCGAGCATGGCGGTCGGCTCGTCGAGCACGATGCACTGCGGCTGCATGGCAATCACGCCCGCGATGGCCACGCGCTGCTTCTGCCCGCCGGAAAGAAGCTGCGGCGCGTGTTGCGCCAATTCGTACATCCCGACGGCCTTGAGCGCTTCGTCCACGCGCCTGCGAATTTCTTCGGAGGGTACGCCGAGATTTTCCGGCGCGAACGCGACGTCTTCTTCCACGACGTTTGCGACCATCTGGTTGTCGGGATTCTGAAAGACCATACCGACCGTGCGGCGAATCTGCAAAAGCAGCGCTTCGTCGCGCGTGTCGAGGCCGAAAACGCGCACTTCGCCGCCCTCGGGCAGCAAAATCGCGTTAAAATGCTTGGCAAGGGTGGATTTTCCGCAGCCGTTGCGCCCCAAAACGGCGACAAAGCTGCCTTTTTCGACGGTTAAATCCAGCCCGTCGAACACGGAAACGGCTTCGCCCTCCGCGCCGTAGGAAAAGCGCAGATCGCGCACTTCAATGGCGTTCGTCACGCGCGGCACCCCGCTTTCGTCCAGCGACCCGTCGCGCCGCAGGGGAGCACAAGGTTGCGGTTTACGACCGGCAGACCCAGTTCGTCCGCCTCGGCGCTGCCGCCGAAGCGCGGCACGATGACCGTCTCCAAAAGGCAGCGCAAGACCGACGGTGCAAGCCCCGTGGTGTAGGAATTGATGATGAAAAATTCGGGGTCGTCGCTCAAAACGCCCGCGACCAGCTCCAAAAACGGGAACAGGTCTTTTTCCAGCTTCCAGATTTCGCCCGAGGGGCCGCGGCCGTAGGACGGCGGGTCCATGATAACGGCGTCATAGCGCTTGCCGCGCTTGATTTCGCGCTCGACAAATTTCGCGCAGTCGTCGAT
>CAZGOO010000003.1:11207-16485 GCA_964527505.1 uncultured Oscillospiraceae bacterium
CCGTAGCGAATCTGCCAGCGCTCGGGCAGACGGTGCTGCGACCACTGGCCGCCGCCCGCGGACGAGCGGCTGTAGCGCGCATCGCAGCGGCGCCAGCGCGCGTCGTCTTTCGGGGTGTTCCAGATGACCTGCGGGTCGGGACGCACGAGGATATATTTGCCCCAGCGCTCGAGTTTTTCGCCGTCGGAGGTGTCGAGCACCTCATAATCTTTCCAGTAGTCGGATTTCCACATATCTCTCTCCGTGCTTTCTCCGCATTAAAACTGCGTGTGCGATTTTCTTCGGCGCTCGGAACCGGACGCCGAAAGGCCGGGTTCAAAGGGGTCGAAGGGGGTATAGATCGGGTCGATGCTCGGCTGTGTCGGCTCCGTCGGTTCTTCGTCGGGCGGCAGAATGTGCAAAGGGCAGTACTCCGCCGTCTCGGGGTTAAAGACCCACGATTTGTCCTTGTTGACTTTCCAGTCCTCCTGATACAGAAGCATTCCGCGCGTTTCGATGCTGTTGCCGTGGTAATGCTCGCAATATTCCGTGGCGACCTTGCCGCTTTCCTTGCAGAAGCTCACGAGCACATGGCAGTCGCATTCCTCGGTGGGCGCGTCCTCTTCCAGAAGCATAATGTTCGTCACGCGGTTGACGCCGCTGCGCACATCAAGCGCGCAGGCGTCGGTGGCGAGTTTGCCGCAGTCGGCGCAGATTTTGTAGGACTTCGCCGAAGAGGGCTGATAGAATTTTTCGTCGGCCAGACCCGCGTGCAGCGGCTGCATCACTTTTTTCCACATACCCGTGCTGGGGTTGGTGGACGAGCCGTCGGCCATGACGATCTGCTCGGGCGTGTCGTAGCCGCACCAGACCACGGCGGTGTAGCGGGTGGTGTAGCCGGCGTACCACTGCGTGTTATTATTAGAGGAAGTACCGGTCTTGCCGGCAGAGGTGATGCCGTTGAGTTTTGCGGAGCTGGAGTAGCCGTTCGTCACGGTGTACTGAAGCATATAATTCATATAGTATGCGGTGCGCTCGGAGATGGCGGTGTGGCTCTCCTGCGTGTTGTCGAGAATCACATTGCCCTCGGAGTCCGTGACCATCGTGTAGGTGCGCGCCTCGCGGAACACGCCGTTGTTGGGGAACACGGCGAATGCCTGCGCCATTTCGCGCACGGTCAGACCATAGGTCTGCTCGCCCAGACCCAGAGGTGCGTAGGCGATGTCGGTGTAGTGGCGGCCGCCCTTGTCGAGCGACTCGACGAGCGTGGTCACGCCGAGCTTCTGCGTGAGGAAATCGTAGCTGGTTTGCAGACCCAAAAGGTCGAGCGTTTTCACGGAAATCGTGTTGAGCGAGGTCGAAAGACCGCGCAGAATCGTGCAGGGGCCGCTGTAAGTGCGGTAGTAGTTCTGCGGCCACGGCGAATCGTCGTCTTCCCCGAAGCCGCCGGTAAAGGGGGAGTCCTCAATGACCGAGGCGGGGGTGATGAGCCCGGCTTCGATGGCGGGCGCATAGACCGCAATGGGCTTGATGGACGAGCCCGTGGGGAGCTTACTCTGCGTGGCGCGGTTGAGCACGAGGTTGCCCTCTTTGCGGCCGATGCCGCCGTAGATGGCGACGATATCGCCCGTGTCGTTGTCAATGACGACGATGGCGGACTGAAGCTGCTGGATGCTGCGCGTCTCGGGCAGATTGTTCACGTTTTCGTAGACGTTGTCCACCTGCGCCTGCACGGTGGGGTTGAGCGTGGAGTAGATCTGGTAGCCGCCCGTCAGGAGCTTCTGCTCGGCGGCGATATAGCTGTAACCGTATTTTTCGCACATATCGTTGATGACATCGCGATAGACCGTGTCGGAAAAATAGGAATAGTAGCTGCTCGAGCTGATGGAGTAGTTCAACGTGTCGCACTCGGGGCAGTGGAAGCCGTCGTCTTTTTCGGTATACTCCGAGCGCGTGCCCTCAAACTTGCACGAACCGCACTTGTAAACGAAGGTGGAGCTGCTGCGCGAGTGGAATTCCATCTCCTGCTCGGTGGCTTCTTCGTATTCCTCCGTGGTGAGGTAGCCCTGCTCGTACATCTCTTTCAAAATGGTGAGCTGGCGCTTGCGGTTGCTCGCCGGGCGCAGATAGGGGTCGTAGAGGGAGGGGTTATTGGTAATGGCGATGATCGCGGCGCATTCGGCGGGCGTGAGATCTTCCACATCCTTGCCGAAGTAGACCTCCGCCGCGCTCTGGATGCCGTAGCAGCCTTCGCCGAGGTAGATGGTGTTGAGATACCATTCCATAATTTCTTTCTTGGAATAGCGCTCTTCCACCGCCAGAGCGCGGAAAATCTCCTGCACCTTGCGGTTGATGGTCACGTCGTTTTCCATCGAGAGGTTTTTAATGAGCTGCTGCGTGAGGGTGGAAGCGCCGTAGGACGCATCGCCGCCGGCGAAGTTTTTCACCGCCGAGAGCGTGCGCACCCAGTCTACGCCGTTGTGCTCGTTAAAGCGCTTGTCCTCGATGGAGACGGTCGCGTTGACCATCGCGCGCGGAATCTGCGAATAGCTGACCCAAGTGCGGTTTTCCGAGGCGTAGAGCTTTTGCAGCTCGCGGCGCTGGCCCGTGGTGGGGTCGGTGTAGTAGATCATCGACGTCTGCGCGAGCGAGACGCGGTCAAGCTCGAGCGATTCGGCATAGTCCTCCGCGCGGGGAATCACATCCGAGCGCAGATAGGCGCTGAACTCGGTCATGAAGATCGTGCCCGCGATGGCGACGATCACGCACACCGAGGCCAGAAGCACCAGCGCCCAGAGACAGATTTTTCCCGTGATATGCAAAAAGACACGCGTAATGCGCCACGCGAGCGGCGGGCGGTTTTGCGATGCGTTTTCGTAGTCGTTCATTGAGTTTGTCCTGCCTTTCGGAATGTTCGCCCCGAGGGGGCGGGAAATCATACCATCATTTTTATATTATATCACGTCTGTCAATCCGTCTGCGAAAACTTTTCGGATTTTTGAAAAAAAGACCGCGTCAAGCCCGGGCAGAGAAAAAAACGACGGAACTTTTTGAAACAATCGAAACTTTGCGGCGATTTTCTCTTGATTTTTTCGTTTCGCTACGCTATACTGTAAGCAGAAAACAAAAACGGAGGTCAAAACCGCAGCTATGGATTACGGTACGGATTTTATCACCATCGTCGATGAGGACGGTGTCGAATATGAGCTGGAGGTGCTTTCGCGCATCGAATATGAGGGCGCGGAGTATCTGGCGGTCACGCCCGCCGATGCCGAAGACGAGGCCGAGGAGCTGGAAGTGAGCATTCTCAAATCCGTCGAGGAAGACGGCGAGCCGATTTTGGTGGCCGTCGAGGACGAAGAAGAGCTTGCAAGCGTGTATGAGCTGCTGCTCGAACAGGACGACGAAGAAGAAACCGAAGAAACCGAGTAAACAACCGAAGCACCCTGCCCGGTTCGTGATAGCCCCCTTTAAACCCACATCTTGTTTTCGGGATGTCGGACTTTCGCCTCGGATTGCAGGCCTCCCGCCACGGCTTTGACCGCGGGCGGACGTTGGAAGCAGCTAAGACGCGAAGAGACAACCCACCTGCCGCTTTGTGCAGGTTATAAACGGGGTTACACGGCCGCGGCGGGGGTCGGTGCTTTTCGGGTCGTGCGCGCACGACCCCTTTTTACGCCCCTATTGTAACCGAAGTGTCGGCCGGAAAAGAGAACGGCTTATAAAGCCTTTGTAACTTTTTTCGGATTTTTGCACTTTATGCTTGCAAGTTTGCAGATTTTAAGGTATAATGACGAAAGCAATTTCCGGGCGGGTGGCTTACCCGTCTATGAATGAGAGGTAACATTACTATGAGTGCATCCCGCGAAAGAAAAATGCGCAATCAGCAGGCCGCTGAGATCCCCGCCGAGCAGCCGAAGAAGAAAAAGAAGCTCTCTGAAGGCTGGGTGCTGTTCATCAGCGTCGTTCTGGTTCTGGCGATCGTGTTCGGCAGCGTCCTTGTCTATCAGGGCTACTGGGCAGACCGCACCGTTATGCAGGTGGGCGATCACGTCGTTCAGCCCGCACAGTTCAACTTCTTCTACCGCACGCAGTACAACAACCTGTCGAGCTACCTGACCTACCTCGGCATCGACTCCTCCGCTTCGCTGAAAGAGCAGAAGGTCACCTCCTCCGGCGCGGCCATGCTCACCCTGCTCGGTATGGATACTTCCTTCCTGCCGGAGCTTGCCGACGGCGTGAAGGAATACGACATTTCTTGGGCGGAGTTCTTCTCCGAATCCGCAGCGCGCAGCGCGGCTCTGTTCTACGCGATCTACGACAAGGCCATCGAGCACGGCTTCAAGCTCGATGAGGACACCGTCGAAGAGATCGACACCGAAATCGACAACCTCGGCGTGATCGCCACGCTCTATTCCATGAGCGCCGACGAATACATCGAAAATATCTACGGCAAGGGCTGCACCGCAGAGGGCTACCGTGAATATCTGACCATCGCGCAGTTCTACAACGAATTCCCCAACCATGTCCGCGACGAGTATTCCGACGAAGAGGCCAAGGCCGTCTACGACGAGAAGCCCGAGGACTACGACTGCGTCTCCTTCTGGCTCTACACCGTGAAGGCTTCCGACTTCGCCACCAAGTCCGACGACAGCAAGACCGCCCCGATCACCGACGAAAACCGCGAGTCCGCGAAGAAAGCTGCCGAGAAGATGCTCGAAGAGTTCAACACCGAAGACGAAAAGATGGCTTTCTACGCCGACTACCTCTACGAGCGCGTCGAATCGCTGACGAACGAAGAGGTTGCCTACTGGCTCTTCAAGACCGCTTCCCTCGACGGCGAGAGCATCCGCGTCTTCCTCAAGCCCGAAGAAAAGACGGAAAAGGACGACGAGAGCAAGGACGCCGATGAGGAATCCGACGACGAGGCCGATACGACGACCGACGACACCTACTATGTTGTCAAGCTCGTGAGCAATCAGCCCTACAACACCGCGAAGCTCCTGCAAATCTTCGTCAAGGCCGACTCCACCTCCTCTTCCTCCACCACCACGGGCACCAACTCCAAGACCGAGGCCGAGCGCGTGCTCGAGCTGCTCGACTCCCTGAAAGAGGACGACTCCCGCGAGGCGTTCGAGAAGCTCGCCAACTCCGACAAGAGCGATGTGTCCGGCGAATACGCCATCGAGAATGTGACCCATTCCTCTCTCTCTTCCTATGAAGAGATGCTCGCGTGGGTATTCAGCGCCGAGCGCAAAGAGGGCGACTGGCAGAAGTTCGACACCGACGACGGCACCTA
>CAZGOO010000004.1:0-15444 GCA_964527505.1 uncultured Oscillospiraceae bacterium
ACCTTGAACCACGCGATGCGAAAGGCCATCATAACATAGGCCACCGCGTGCGCTTTCGGGAAAAGATATTTGATTTTTTTGCAGGATTCGATGTACCACGCCGGAACGCCCGCGTCAATCATCTCTTGCTCCGCGTCCTCGGGCAGACCTCTGCCCTTTCGCACCGCCTCCATAATTTTGAACGCACGCTTTTCGGGAAAGCCGCAGGAGATGAGATAGAGCATGATGTCGTCGCGGCAGCCGACCGTCTCCAGAACGCTCGCCGTACCGCTTAGAATCAGCTCGCGCGCGTTGCCCGCCCAAACGTCCGTGCCGTGGGAGAAGCCGGAGAGGCGCACGAGGGTGTTAAAATCCTTCGGGTGCGTGTCTTCGAGCATCTGGCGGGTGAACTTCGTGTTAAATTCCGGAATGGCGACCGCGCCCGTCGGGCCGAGAATGGGGTCGTTTTCATAGCCGAGAATTTTGCTGGAGGTGAAGATGGACATCGTGTCGCGATCGTCGAGCGGGATTTTTTTCGCGTCCACGCCCGTCATATCCTCGAGCATTCGAATCATCGTCGGGTCGTCGTGGCCGAGCATATCGAGCTTGAGGAGGTTTTCCTCCATGGAATGGTATTCAAAATGGGTCGTGATAATGTCCGAATCGGGGTTATCGGCGGGGTGCTGCACGGGGCAGAAGTCCCAGATTTCGTTTTCCTGCGGGATAACGACAAGGCCGCCCGGGTGCTGACCCGTCGTGCGGCGCACATCCACGCAGCCCGCAGCCAAGCGATTTTCCTCGGCGCGGGAGACGACTTTCTGCCGCTCGGAGAGGTATTTTTTCACATAGCCGTAGGCGGTTTTGTCCGCGACCGTGCCGATGGTTCCCGCGCGGAACACATGGCTCGCGCCGAACATCTCCACGCAGTACTGGTGCGCGCGCGCCTGATATTCGCCGGAGAAATTCAGGTCGATATCGGGTACCTTATCGCCGCCGAAGCCGAGGAACGTCTCAAAGGGGATGTTAAAGCCGTCTTTGTCGAGCTTTTCCCCGCACTCGGGGCACTCGGCGTCCGGCAAATCCGCGCCGCAGTCGCAGCCCGCGGGCACATCGAAGGTGCAGTATTTGCACTTCGGGCAGCGGTAGTGCGCCGGAAGCGAGTTAACTTCGGTGATTCCGGACATGAACGCCACCAGAGACGAGCCGACCGAGCCTCGCGAGCCGACGAGATAGCCGTTTTCCAGCGAATTTTGCACCAGCTTCTGCGCGGACATATAAATCACATCGTAGTGACAGGAGATGATATCGTGCATTTCCGTTTCCACGCGCTTGACGATGCGCTCGGGCGGGTTGTCGCCATAGAGGCGGTGGAGCTTGCCGTAGACCAGCGCGTTGAGGTCTTCCACGGAGTTTTCAATCTTCGGCGCAAAGAGGTTGTGCGGAACGGGGCGAATCGTATCGCAGAGGTCGGCAATGTGGTTCGGATTGGTCACGACCACTTCTCTCGCCTTTTCTTCGCCGAGGTAGGAAAATTCGCGCAGCATTTCGTCCGTCGTGCGGAAATACAGGGGGTTATCGCGGTCGCAGTCGGAAAAGCCTTTTGAGGCCAGCAGAATGCGGCGATAAATCTCGTCCTCGGGGTTGAGAAAGTGCACGTCGCCCGTCGCGCAGACGGGCTTGCCGAGCGCTTCGCCGAGCGAGACGACGGTACGGTTAAAGTCGCGAAGCTGCTCGTCGTCTTTCGCCTTGCCGTCGGCAAGGAGGAAGCGGTTGTTGCTCAGAGGCTGGATTTCGAGGAAATCGTAGAACGAAGCGATGCGCAAAAGCTCTTCGCGCGGCTCGCCCGCCAAAATTGCCTGAAACAGCTCCCCCGCCTCGCACGCCGAGCCTAAAATCAGTCCCTCGCGGAAGCGCTCAAGCTCAAAGCGCGGGATGCAGGGCGCTTTGCGGTAGAAATAATGAAGATTCGCATCGGAAAGCAGCCGATACAGATTGCGCAGACCCGTCTGATTTTTCGCGAAAATCAGAATATGGCGCGGGTGCAGCTTGCGCCCCGTGAGCTTCGGCGCTTCGCTTCCCGCCGCGAGGACGTCGTTCATGCCCGCAAGGTCGCGCGCGCCCTGCGCCTCCAAGCGCTTTAAGAGCGCGGCGTAGATCAGGCCGCAGGTTTTCGCATCGTCCGAGGCGCGGTGGTGGTTAAATTCGGGCAGATGCAGCGCCGTGGCCACGATGTCGAGCTTGTGCTTTTTCAATTCCGGCATCAGCCTGCGCGCAAGGACAAGCGTGTCGATATAGGTCGGCGAGAACGAAATGCCCAATCGCCGCGCGGCGGCATCGAGAAAACCGATGTCAAACTCGGCATTGTGCGCCACAAGCGGCAAATCGCCGCAGAAACGCAGAAATTCTGGGAAAACCTCCTGCAATTGCGGCGCGTTTTCGAGCATTTCATCGGTAATGCCGGTCAGGTCGATGTTTTCCTGCGTCAGCTTGCGGTTCGGATTGGAAAAAGAGCAGAATTCCTCCACAGGCTCGCCGTTGTGAAAGCGCACCGCGCCGAACTCGGTGATGGCATCCTGCGTGCGCGAAAGGCCCGTCGTTTCAAGATCAAAGGCGATAAAATCGCCCGAAAGCGGATATCCGAGCTCGCCGCGCGCGGCAAGGCGCTCGTCTTTCATGTCTAAAAGATAGCCCTCGCAGCCGTAGAGGATTTTGATACTTTTGTCCGTCCCCGCCACTTTGGCCTTGGACTCTTTAAGCGCGTCGGGAAACGACGAAACCACGCCGTGGTCGGTGATGGCGATGGCCTTGTGCCCCCAGCGGGCGGCGGTCTGCACGGCCTCTTTCGTTTTGGTCAGCGCGTCCATCATCGACATGGTGGTGTGCAGATGCAATTCCACGCGCTTTTCTTCGGCGGTATCTTCGCGCACGGGCGCGCTTGCGGGCAAAATGCCGAGGGGCTTGAGCACCAGTTCATTGGTAAAATCGTCCATGTCCACGCGCGCCTGCACGCGAAGCCACTGCCCCACTTTCACGCCGTCTACGATGGGCTTGCCGCTGTCGCCTTTCATAAAGGAATGGACGCGCACGGAATTTGTGAAATCCGTCATATCAAAGGACACGACCCACGCCGTGCCGTTTTTGACCTCGCGGTGGTCGGTGAAAAACACCTTGCCCTCGACGATAACGCGCTCGCCGATGTTCGCGGCGGTGATTGCCTGCATTTGTACGGGCACGCCGGAAAAGGGTTTTCCGAAAAGCGCCTCGGAGGGCGCGGCGGACTTCTGCGCAGGGCGCGCCGCAAGCGCACTCGGCATCGGCGGCAAATCGCGCACGGCTTCGCGGCGCAGCGCCTCCGTTTTGGCGAAAAGCTCCTCGGCCGTGGACTGCTGCGCGCACTCGAGCACGATTTTCGTCTGCACGTCGAAGCGCTCGGCAATGTAGCGCTCGGCAATGGGTAAAAAAGGACGAATCGTCTCGGCATCCTCGGAAGAAAGGCGCAAAAGGGATTCCCCCGGCGCGGGCGTAAAGCGGCTTCCGGCGAGCAAAAAGGTCGCCGTGGGGCACACGGCGGATAGAATCCGCCCAAGCTCCGAAGCAGGAAGCTCGCAAAGCGCTTCTGCCGGAAAATGCGGCTCGAAGCGCACATTGCGCAGATTGTAGCGCGCGCGCAGCGCGGCGCTCAGGGCGTCTAACTTCCGCTCGGAGAGAAATTTCGGGCATTCGAGCCGAAAAAAGACACTGCCGTCCTCGCGGGAAAATTCGCCGTGGGAAATTTTCGCGTCTTGGAGCAGTTCGCGCAGATTCTGCTCGGGCTCGAAGTCGTAAAACAGTTCAAAAAAAGGAAGTGTCGTCATAGTTCCTTACATTTTCTCGATGTATTGCAAAAGTGTCGGCAAAAGCGCGTCATACGGCAACTTTTCTTTCAATTCGCCGCGCACGAACAAAACGCCGCAGCCGTCGCCGCCGGCGATGCCGATGTCGGCCTCGCGCGCCTCGCCCGGCCCGTTGACCACGCAGCCCATGACCGCAACGGTCAGATTTTTTTCGCAATTTGCAAGCGCCTGCTCCACTTGGGAGGCAAGGCCGATGAGGTTGATTTTCGTTCTGCCGCAGGTCGGGCAGGAGATGAGGTTCACCCCGCCTTTGCGCAGCCCCGCCGCGCGCAGAATGTCCTTTGCGGCGTAGACCTCGCGCACGGGGTCGGCCGTGAGCGAGACGCGGATGGTATCGCCGATGCCCATGCACAAAAGCCCGCCGATGCCCATGGCGGATTTGATGGTGCCCATGCGCTCAGTGCCCGTCTCGGTCACGCCGAGATGCAGGGGGTAATCCGACCGTTCGTGCATCAGGCGGTAAGCCTGCATCATCGTCGGCACGGCGCTTGACTTCATGCTCACGCAGATGTCGTAAAATCCGCATTCTTCGAGCAGGCGAATGTGGGAAAAGGCGCTTTCGACCAGCGCTTCGGCGGTGGGATGGCCGTATTTTTTCAAAAGCTCCGGCTCGAGCGAGCCGCCGTTGACGCCGATGCGGATGGGAATATGATGCGCCTTGCAGCAATCGACCACCGCGCGCACGCGGCTCTTTTCGCCGATGTTGCCGGGGTTGATGCGGATTTTCGCCGCGCCGCCCTCGGCGGCAAGGATGGCCATGCGGTAGTCAAAGTGGATGTCCGCCACAAGCGGCGCGTCCGTCTGCCGCGCGATTTCGGCAAAGGCGGCGGCTGCCGCCTTGTCGGGCACGGTCAGACGGATAATTTCGCAGCCTGCGTCCCGAAGCGCCTTGATCTGCGCAAGGCAGACGTCGATGTCCGTGGTCGGGCAATTGAGCATCGACTGGATGCTTACGGGCGCGCCGCCGCCGACGGCGACGGGGCCTACATGAATCTGTCTGGTCATATCAGCCTCCGAACAGCGCAAAAACGTCCTTAAATGCCACGACCGCCATCAAAATCAGCAGCAAAATGAGGAACACCGCGTGCAGATAGCCCTCATATTTCGGGTTGAGCTTTCTGCCGATGATTTTTTCCACAACCGCCGTGACGAGCAGACAGACGATGCGCCCGCCGTCAAGCGCGGGGATGGGCAGAAGATTCATGACCGCAAGGTTCACCGCGATAAAGGCAAAGAGGTACAGAACATTCCAGATGCCCGCCGAAACGCTGCCCGAGGAGGTGCCGACCTGCGTGACCTGCGCGACGATGCCCACGGGGCCGGACATTTCGCTCAGTCCCGCGCGACCCGTCAGAAGGTCTTGCAGACCCATGCGCACCAAGCGGGCAAAGTTCACGCAGGTGTTCCATGAATAGCTCAGAACGCTTCCGAAGGTCTTTTCCCGCGCGGCGATGTTAAAGCCGTAGCGGAGCTGGCCGTCGTATTCTTTCGGCTGCAATTCAAAGTCTTTCAGTTCGACTTTTTCGCCGTTTCGCTCAACGACGATGTCGTAAACGCCCGTTTCGCTGCGCGAAAGAAGTGTGGTAATGTCGCCGTTGACCCAGACGCGCTCGCCGTCGATGGAAACGAAACGGTCGCCCTCTTTCAGGCCGTTTTCCGTGTGGTAGGCAAAGTCCTCGTGAAAGCCCGAAAGGGTCGTGCCGGGGATGGCGGCGTAGGTGAACGACACCAGAAGAAGCACAATCAAAAATCCCGCGATCGCGTTCGTCACCGAGCCCGCCGCAAGAATGATCAGGCGCTTCCACACTTTTGCGTTGCGAAAGGCGCGGGGGTCGTCGCTGTCCTCGTCCTCGCCCTCCATCGCGCAGTAGCCGCCGATGGGGATGCAGCGCAGGGCGTAAAGCGTCTCGCCTTTCTGCTTTTTCCAGATGGCGGGGCCCATAAAGAGCGAAAACTCGTTGACGCGCACGCCCGAGAGCTTCGCCGTGACGAAATGGCCGCCCTCATGGACGAAAATCAGAACGCCGAAGAGAAAAATCGAAAGAATCACATAAAAAACACTCATGGTTTTACCTCACAACGCCTGCATCACCGCGCGCCGCGCGGCGGCGTCGGCAAGCAGAATTTCGGAAATATCGGGCCGTTCGACCCACGGAACCGTCTCGAGCGCGACGCGCACAAGGCGCGAAATGTCGTAAAAACCGATCTCATCGCGCAGGAAAAGCCCCACGGCGGCTTCGTTTGCGCCGTTTAAGACCGCGCAGGCGTTTCCGCCGCGCTGCGCCGCCTGCCGGGCAAGGGCGAGGCAGTCAAAGGTTTGCAGATCCGGCTGCGCGAAAGTCAAATCGCCGCAGGTCGTCAAATCCAGCGGGGCGGCGGGATTCTCCGCGCGGGCGGGATAGGTCATGGCCAGACGAATCGGCACGCGCATATCCGGCACGCCGAGCTGCGCCATCACCGCGCCGTCGCGAAACTCCACCAAAGAGTGGACGATGCTCTGGCGGTGGATGAGCACATCCACCTGCGAAAGCGGCAAATCGTACAGCCGCATCGCCTCGATGACCTCAAGCCCCTTGTTCATCAGTGTGGCACAGTCGATGGTGATTTTATTCCCCATTTTCCAGTTCGGATGCTTTAATGCGTCCGCGCGCGTCATTGTTTGCAGCTCTTCGCGGCTTTTTCCGTAAAACGGGCCGCCGGAGCAGGTCAGAATCAGGCGGCGAATCTCGCTGCGGTCGCCGCAGCCCATAAGGCACTGGAAAATTGCCGAATGCTCCGAATCGACGGGGACGATTTCCGCGCCGCACGCGCGCGCCTCGCGCATGACGATCTCGCCCGCGCAGACGAGCGTCTCTTTATTGGCAAGGGCGATGCGCTTTTTTCTGCGAATCGCCGCAAGCGTCGGCTGTAAGCCGAGCATTCCGACCACGGCGGTCACGACCGTGTCGGCTTCCTCGTGCTCCGCGGCGGCAAGCAGCCCCGCTTCGCCCGAAAGGATGCGAATTTTCTGCCCGCCGAGCGCATCGCGCAGCGCGTTTGCCGCCTCAAGCGTGGCCATCACGGCAAGCTCCGGCTGAAATTCGCGGCACTGCGCCGCCATCAGCTCCACATTTGCGCCCGCAGTCAAGGCCGCCACGCGGATGCCGAGCTGAGAGACGACCTCGAGCGTCTGCCGGCCGATGGAGCCTGTCGAGCCGAGAACGGATACACACTTCGTCATATTAACGCACCGCAAAGGGGATGACAAGAAGCAGAAGCTCCGTCAAAGGGGCGACGGCCATGGTGCTGTCGAAGCGGTCGAGGACGCCCCCGTGGCCGGGGAAGAGGTTGCCGTAGTCCTTGATGCCGACCTGTCGCTTGACGACGGAAAGGGTCAAATCGCCCACAATGGAGGCCGCCGCGCCGACGACGCCGTAAATCGCCGCATAGAGGTAATTGACCTGCGTGAAGCCGAAGAAGCGGTGCAGAAGGAAAGTATACAGGCACATGGCGGCAATGTTGAAGAGAACGCCGCCGACGGCGCCTTCGACCGTCTTTTTCGGGCTGACGACGGGCGCGAGCTTATGCTTGCCGCAAGCTCTTCCGACAAAATAGGCGCCGGTGTCTGCAATCATGGAAAGCAGGAAGGCAACGATAATGTAGAAATTGCCGTCCTGCATCGCCCGCAGGCGCGCCAAGGCGCCGATGAGATAGGGATAGACCAGCCCCGCGAAAAGCGCGACGCAAAGGCTCGGAAAATTCAGTTCCGCGTGCGCGGCAAGAAGCTCGCAGAAAAGGAGCATGAAATACACGAACAGTCCCGCAAGCGCGAACAGGTGCAAGGTCTGCGCGCCAAAGTACAAAGTCGCGCGCAGATAGGAGAACATCACCGTTGCCGCTGCGGCAAGCGCGGTGTAAAGCAAAATGCGCTTGTGCTTCAAAATGCCCGTGCGCCAGAGCATTTCATAGGCGCCGACGGCGCAAAGCAGCGCAAAGACGATTGCCGTCGCCACGGGCGGCAGCAAAAGCACCACCGCCAGAAGCAGCGGCAGCGCCACACAGGCGGTCAAAATTCGTTTCAGCATCGCTCAAACACCTCCAAAGCGGCGCTCTCGGGCGCAGTAAGCCTCGATTGCGCGATCAAGCTCCTCCGGGCCGAAGTCCGGCCAGAGGATGTCGGTAAAATAGTATTCGGAATAGGCCGACTGCCATAACAGAAAATTGGACGTTCGCAGCTCGCCGCCCGGGCGGATGATGAGCTCGGGGTCGGGAATGTCCGCTGAATACAGCAAAGACGAGAGCTTCGCCTCCGTCAAATCTTCCGGCTTGCACTCCCCTGCCGCGCACTGCGCGGCAAACCGCCGCGCCGCGCGCACGATTTCGGCGCGGCCGCCGTAGTTGACGCACAGATTGACCTGCACGCCGTCGTAGCGCGCCGAGCGCTCGGCGGCAGATTCCATTTTCTGCCGAAGCTCGGGCGAAAGCGCGCTCAAATCGCCGAAGAAGCAGAAGCGCACGCGGTTTTTGTCCATATCGGCCAGAATCTCCGTCAGGTAGCGCTCGAGCAGCTTCATAATGCCGCCCACTTCCTCCTGCGGGCGCTTCCAGTTTTCGGTGGAAAAGGCATAAACCGTCAGATATTGCAGCCCGATCTCGCGCGCGTATTTCGCCACGGTGCGAAACGCCTCCGCGCCCGCGCGATGGCCGAGCTGCCTCGGAAGTCCGCGTTTTTTCGCCCAGCGGCCGTTGCCGTCCATCACGATGGCGATGTGCTGCGGCATCGGGCGCGTTTTTTCGGTTTTTTTCACGGGAAGCACCGTCCTTTCGGAAAACAGGCAGCCGCCGAGAAGCGGCTGCCCGAATGGTTGGTAAAATTACAGCTCCATGAGCTCCTTTTCCTTGACTGCGCAGGCGTCATCGACTTTTTTGATATACTTGTCCGTCAGTTCCTGCAAGTCTTTTTCGGCCTTTTTCTGGTCGTCTTCGGTGATTTCGCTCTTTTTCTTGAGGTTTTTGATGTAGTCCATCGCATCGCGGCGGACGTTGCGCATCGCGACCTTGGCCTCTTCGCCGTATTTCTTCACCTGCTTGGCAAGCTCGCGGCGGCGCTCCTCGGTGAGCTGCGGGAAAACAAGGCGAATCACTCTGCCGTCGTTTTGCGGGTTGATGCCCAGATCGGACGACTGGATCGCCTTTTCGATCTTCTTCAGAAGCGAGCCGTCCCACGGCTGGATGACCAGCGTGCGCGCATCGGGCGAAGAAATCGTGCCGATCTGGCCGATGGGCGTGTCCACGCCGTAGTATTCCACCGAGATGCGGTCGAGCACGCGCGCATTGGCGCGGCCTGCGCGAATCGCGCCGAAGTCTTCCACGAGCACCTCGAGCGTGCGGTCCATTTTGCGGGAATAGTCTTTGAAATCAACTGCCATGTTACTGTTCCTCCTTAACAACTGTTCCGATTTTCTCGCCCATGACCACCCGAATGATATTTTCGGGGTCTTTCAATGCGAAAAGGATGATGGGGATATGATTGTCCATTGCAAGAGTCATTGCGGTGGTGTCCGTCGCCTGAAGATTTTCGGCAAGCACTCTCTGATAGCTCAGCGCGTCGTACTTGACCGCCGAAGCGTCTTTGGCGGGGTCTGCGGAATAAACGCCGTCCACATTCTTCGCCAGAAGCACCGCGTCTGCGCCGATCTCGGCGGCACGCAGCACCGCGCCCGTGTCCGTGGAGAAGAAGGGGTTGCCCGTGCCGCAGCCGAAGATGACCACTCTTCCCTTTTCCAGATGGTGGATGGCTCTGCCGCGGATGTAAGGCTCGGCGATGGCGCGCATTTCCACGGCCGTCTGCACGCGGGCGGCAACGCCTTTGTGCTCGAGCACATCGGCAACGGCCAGTGCGTTCATCGTGGTTGCCAGCATTCCCATATGGTCTGCGCGGGTGCGCTCCATGCGGTCGCCGCCGTCTTTCACGCCGCGCCAGAAGTTTCCGCCGCCGACGACGACACCCACCTCAACGCCCATTTTCACGCATTGGGCAATCGCGTCGCAGACCGTTCCGATCACGTCGAAATCCAGCCCGCGGTGCTTTTCGCCCGCAAGCGCTTCGCCGCTGAGCTTGAGCAGCACGCGGCGGTATTTCGGCTCGTTCATAAGAATCACTCCTTTGTTCCCTGCATTCTGCCTCTATTGTATAATAATTTGACGCAATTGACAACCGAATTTTTTGAAATTTCAAAATTGTTTTCATATTTTCTCCCCGATTCGGCGAGGATTCGGCAAAATATATGAATTTCGGCTTGCGGATTTGGCCAATGTGTTGTATAATGGGGGCAATTTTTATGAGAGGGTGAGCCTAAATGGAAAACGCGCGTGTTTTCCCCGAGCCGAAAAACTTCATTGAGAACTTTATTGTCGAAGATCTGTCCGAGGGCGGACAGTTTGAAGGGATGCAGATGCATACCCGTTTCCCGCCGGAGCCGAACGGCTATCTGCACATCGGCCACTGCAAGGCGCTGTGCATCGATTTCGGCACCGCCGAGCGCTTCGGCGGCGTGTGCAACCTGCGCATGGACGACACGAACCCCACCAAAGAGGATACGGAATATGTCGAGGCCATCCAAGAGGACATCCGCTGGCTGGGCTTCGACTGGGGCGACCGGTTCTACTATGCCTCGCAGTACTTTGACAAAATGTACGAATGCGCGGAAGACCTCATCCGCAAGGGTCTTGCCTACGTCTGCGAGCTGACGCCCGAGCAGATGCGCGAAATGCGCGGCGACTTGAACACGCCCGCCGTCAGCCCCTATCGCGACCGCCCGATGGAAGAATCGCTCGATTTGTTCCGCAGAATGCGCGACGGCGAATTTGAAAACGGCGCGATGACCCTGCGCGCGAAAATCGACCTTGCCTCGGGCAATTTCAACCTGCGCGACCCCGCGCTTTACCGCATCAACCGCATGACGCACCACGCCACGGGCGACAAATGGTGCATTTATCCCATGTACGACTTTGCCCACCCCATCGAAGACGCGATGGAGCACATCACGCACTCTCTGTGCTCTCTGGAATTTGAGGCGCACCGCCCCCTGTATGACTGGGTGGTGGAGCACTGCGACCTGCCGTCGAAGCCCCGCCAGATCGAATTTGCCCGCCTCGGCATCGATCACACCGTTTTGAGCAAGCGCAAGCTGCGCGCGCTCGTCGAAGGCGGGCGCGTCTCCGGCTGGGACGACCCGCGAATGCCGACTTTGTGCGGTCTGCGCCGCCGCGGCTACACGCCCGCTTCCATTCGCAATTTCTGCGAGCGCATCGGTGTGGCCAAAGCGCCCTCGACCGTGGAATATACGTTTTTGGAGCACTGCCTGCGCGAAGACCTCAATGAGACGGCCGCGCGCGTGATGGCGGTTTTGCGCCCGCTGAAACTGACCGTCACGAACTATCCCGAGGGCAAGAGCGAAGTTTTCACCGTGGAAAATCACCCGAACCATCCCGAAATGGGCGCGCGCGAAGTGCGCTTCTCGCGCGACCTGTGGATCGAAGCGGACGATTTCCTGCCCGAAAAGGTTGGAAAATTCTTCCGACTTTTCCCGGGAAATGAAGTGCGGCTCAAGGGCGCGTATGTGGTCAAGTGTACGGGCTTCCGCGCAGACGAAAGCGGCAATGTGACCGAAGTGCTCTGCGAGTACGACCCCGCCTCGCGCGGCGGCGACCCCGCCGACGGCCGCAAGGTCAAGTCCACCATCCACTGGGTCGATGCCGAAAGCTGCATCGACGCCGAAGTGCGCCTCTACTCCAACCTCTTCACCGATGCCGACCCCGACGCGGCGGACAAAGACTTTATGGCGTGCCTGAACCCCGACTCTCTGGAAGTGCTCACCGGCTGCAAGGTCGAAGCGGCGCTGGCAAAAGCGCAGGGCGCATTGCAGTTTATGCGTTTGGGCTATTTCTGCCCCGACAGCAAAGACTCCTCGCCGGAGCATCCCGTCTTTAACCGCTCGGTCGGCCTGAAAGACAGCTTCAAGCCCGAAAAATAAGGAATGCAAGAGAAAATGCCCGCTTTTGCGGGCATTTCTTATTTCTTAAAAATCAGCACGCGGTTTTCAAGCTCCGCCCAAAGGGTATAGCCCTGCGCTTCAAGATAGGCGCAGGCTTCTTCAAACGAGTGTGTTTTGCGCCCGCCGGAGTAGATTTTATACTCCTTCGCGTAGCCGAGCACCACATATTCGCTTTCGAGCAGATGCTCCTCGGAGCAATACTGATAATCATAGAGCACTTCCCTGCCCGACAGGCGCGTGGTCAAAAAAGTCGTCGCCGTCACGCTCGCCTCTTCGGGGATCTGCTCCAGAAACGCGTCCGTCTGCGCGTAAATTTCTTTTCCCGAGGCATAGCGCGTGAAATAATACTGCGCGCTCGGCGCGACCTGCGCGGTAAAGACCGCCACCGCCGCCACAAGCGCCAGCGCGCACGCGCCCACGCGGACGCGCGGGAATCTGAGTTCCGAAAGATTGACGACAGTCAGGTAAAACAGGCACGCAAGCGAGCCGAAATTGTACTGGAACATCACGCTGTGCTGATAGGTGTAGTCCGCCAAAAGGTTGACCAGAAAATACGGAATGAGCAGCACAAAACGCTCATATCTGCGCGTAAAGAGCGGCAAAAGCGCCAGAGGGAGCATCGTCTGCGCGAGATAAGTCAGCTTATCCGCTTCAAAGCACTCGGCAAGCGCTTTCATAGGATTAAGCAGCACCGCTTTGACCACAGCCGTGAGGCTGCCGCTGCCGTCGTAAATCATATTGTTGTAGCGCCAGTTCATCACGCCCTCGCCCTCGGCGCTGAGCAGCGCCGTCACGAAGCCGAAGTAGATAAGTGCGCCGAGAAAGAGCGCCGCGCCGCGCAGAAGGTCGCTTCGGTTCTTCCCCTGCACCAATCCGCGAAGGAGCAGCCACAATCCGATGACCGCCACATAGACCGCCGCGTCCTCTTTGACCAGCAGCGTAAAAACCGCGCTCAGCGCCAAAACGCCGTGCTTTTTCGCATCGACGGCGTAGAAGAGCCACAAAAGGAGCGGCGTTAAAAAGGCGTTTTCGTGCAGATCGTAGCTCGTCCCGCCGGCAAGCGCGGGATACGCAAGCAGCATCGCGCACACAAGCGCGCTTATAAGGGGTGAAAGGCCGCGCCTGCGGCAAATGAGCCACAGAGGAATCACGGACGACGCCAAAAGAAGCGCCTGAAGCACCTGAAGCGTCTCCGGTTTCGGGCAAAGCGCATAAAACGGCAGAAGCAGATAGTAAATCGGGGAAAAATGCACGGCAAAGTGCGACAAAAGCCCGTCGCGCTCGAGCGTGGTCATGGGCTTGAGCGTCGTTTTCATGTTGTGAAACATCTGCGCAAAGAGGCCGAAGTCGTAGCTCGGCGTGCCGTAGCTTTTTACGCGCGCAACCGTCCACGCGCCGACATAGGCGCAAAATGCAAGCGCCAGAAGCGCGACCGCCGCCTTGGCCCACGGTGCTTTTTTTCGATGGGGCGTGAGAATTTCCGGCGCACACTTCGCGCCGCGAAGCGCGAAAGCGCCCAGTATCGCGAAAAGCACGACGCACGCGCCCAAAAGTCCCGCCGAGAAAGACGCGGAAAGCGCCACCGCGGCATAGAGCGCAAAGACGCAGGGAAGCGCGAAGCGCTCTGCTTTTTTCGTGTCAAAAAAGCCGGAAAGCAAGGTCAAAAGAGCGAAAATCGCGGCAAATCCGAGCAGAAATTTCCCGAAGCTCGCGCCCTCAAGCGAGCTGAGCGCCTCGAGCCTGCGGTTTTCGTGCGGCAAAAGAAGATAGCGCGCCGCAGCCGCCGTGAGCCACGACAAAATCGCGCGGCGCAGAAGCGCGCACGCATCGGCGCGGCGTATGTTTCGCAGAAAATTCATTTTTTCTCCTCCTCGGGAAGAATCCACAAGTCCAAATCGACTACGACGTCGATGCCGTCGAGCCGTCCCTCATCGGTGTATTGCAGGAAGTCAAAATGATGGCGAAAGCTCGGCGCGTCGGAGTATTCCGCGAGCCAGAGGGCAAAGTCCTGCAAATAGCCGAGGTCGTAATATTGATAGCCGTAGGTTTGGTTGAAATAAACGCCCGCGCGGTAGCCGCGCTGCTCGATGGCGCGGCAAAAAGCCACGGCGCACTGCGTCAGAGGAAGCGTTGCGGGATTTTGCGACAGCGCGCCGCCCTCGACGGGCTCCCAGTCGAAAAACACGGGAAGCTCGAGCGCGCGCCCGCTTAAAAGCTGAGAGACAAATTCCGCCTCCTGCCGCGCGTCGGCCTCCGTCTGCGCCTGAGAGAAGAAATACACGCCGATGCGCAGCCCCGCTGCCTTTGCGCCGTCGTAATATTCCCGAAAGCGGCTGTCCTCATAAAGCTGCCCCGCGCTCGCGCCGCGAAAGCCGATGCGCAGAATCGCAAATTCCGCACCCGCCGCGCGCACCTTTTGCCAGTCAATCTCCCCCTGATAGACGGAAACGTCGATGCCGACGAGGCACTTTGCCCCGTCGTAGCGCAAAAAGGTGCCGTCGGAATAAAAACCCGCGCGGTCGTAGCCGTTTTCGCGGATGCGGCTTGCGCTGCGGTCGCCCTCGCGCACGAGAAACAGCACAAAGAGCAGAATCGCCAGCACGCAAAGCAGCACGATGAGCGCCGTTTTCCACGCTCCGAGCGGTTCGTTTTTGTGCCGTGCCATCGCAATCCCGTCCTTTCGCGCAGATAATTTTAGTATAGCGGCAAAGCGCGCCCGTGTCAATCAAAAAAGTTCCGCAAAAAACTCTTGTATCTTGGACGATTCGATTGTAAACTATAAGCATGGAAGTTTTTTGGAGGAATCTGTTTTGAAGCGAAGCGTATTTTGTCTGATTTTATCCGTTTGTCTGCTTCTGTGCGCCTGCGCGCCCGAAGCCGTGCCGCCCGTGACCGATTTTTCGGACGACGAAGCCGATATTGTGAATTTGAGCGCCGTGGGCGATCTGTCCTTGAGCGACGAAATGCTCGCCGACGCGCGCAAAGCGGACGGAAGCTATGATTTTTCTGCCCTGTTTCAGGGCATCGCCGCCGATTTGTCGGGCGCCGATGTCGTTTTCGGCAACTTCGAGGGAACTTTTGCCGGCGCGCCTTACGGCGAGCAGTCCGCCAGCTACCCCGATTCCTTTGCCGAAGCGCTGCGCGCGGTCGGCTTTTCCGTGATTCAGACGGCCAATTCCTATTCCGTCTACAACGGCATGAACGGCTTGGAGAGCACTCTGCGCGTTTTGCGCGGCGCGGGCGTGCAAACGGTCGGCACCTACGCCTCGGAAAAGGAAAAAGCGCAGCAGCAGGCGGTTTTGGTGGAAGTCAACGGCATTCGCATTGCCTTTATCGCCCTGACAAAAGGCATGGACGGGATGTCCCTGCCCGAGGGCGAGGAATACCGCGTCGATCTTCTCTACTCCGATTACAGCAGCAGTTACAGCAAAATCGACTACACCTCTCTCGACAAAGCCGTGGCGTCTGCCAAGGCGCTTCGCCCCGATTTCATCGTCGCGGGGCTGCACTGGGGCAGCGAAAACAACGACGCGATT
>CAZGOO010000005.1:0-14583 GCA_964527505.1 uncultured Oscillospiraceae bacterium
GCCTCCGTTCCGCGCTCGCGGGACGACAGGCAACCGTCTTTTACCGTGCACCGTTTCAAGAACGGCGGTGGGTTTTCGCAGTTTTAAGTATATACCATAACTGCAAAAATGTCAAATAAAATCGAAAATACGCACAATGCCAGAGGCCCCCTTGTGCAAAGGGGGCCTTTGGCGGGCGGACAGGGTCGTCCGCCCCTACATACTTCGGACTGGTGCAAAAAAGCTCCCTGCAAGGCAGGGAGCTTTCATTGTTTCTTTGAATGGAAAATCAGTAGCCGCGGCGCTTGTTCTTACGAGCAGCTTCAGACTTCTGCTTCCGCTTCAGGCTGGGGCTGACGTAGTGCTCGCGCTTCTTGACTTCGGCGATGACGCCGTCCTTCTGGCAGCTACGCTTGAAACGCTTCAGAGCGCTCTCCAAAGATTCGTTTTCTTTGACACGGATTTCAGACATTGATTTCCCTCCCTCCGACGCATCCGGCTATCTCCATGATGCTTTCAGGGCTGCTTTGCGCAGCGCTGATTATTATACGCGTTATTTCCCGAATTGTCAAGCGGATTCTATAATTTTTTTCGTTTTTTTCAAAAAATTTCCCGAACTTACTTGACGATGAGGTTGACGAGCTTGTTCTTCACGACGATGGTTTTCACGATGCTTCCCGGGAGCTTTTCTAAGAAGCGGGCGATTTTTTCGTCGTTTTTCGCGGCCTCGATGAGCGCTTCGTCGGGCAGGTCGGCGGCCACATGAATCGTCCCGCGCAGCTTACCGTTGACCTGCACGGCCACGTCGATCTCGCTGTCGCGGCACTTCGCCTCGTCGTACTCCGGCCAGCGCGAAACGGAGCAGTAGCCTTCGAAGCCGTGCTGCTGCCAGATTTCATCGCAGATGTGCGGGGCAAAGGGGCTGAGCAGTTGCAGAAGCGTTTTGAGCTCCGCGGCGTTGCAGCCGTTGTCGGTGAGCGTGCCCGTGAGGGTCATGAGCGCGGCCAGCGCGGTATTTCCCTTGAGCGCGTCGATATCCGAGGAGACTTTTTTGATGGTCTTGTGCATCGCCGCTTCGTTCTTTGCGGAATACTGCGTTTCGTTGTCCGTGACGCTCTCGGCCAGATTCCATACCTTATCCAAAAAGCGCTTGCAGCCCTTCACGGCATTCGGCGCCCACGTTGCGGCCTTTTCAAAGTCGCCGATGAAGATGATATAGGTGCGCATGGTATCGGCGCCGAATTCGCGGATGACGTCGGTGGGGTTAATGACATTGCCCTTGCTCTTGGACATTTTGATGCCGCCCTCGCCGAGAATCATGCCGTGGCTCGTGCGCTTGGCGTAGGGCTCTTTCGTGGGCACGACGCCGAGGTCGTAGAGGAATTTATGCCAGAATCGGGAATAGAGCAGGTGCAGCGTGGTGTGCTCCATGCCGCCGTTGTACCAGTCCACGGGGCTCCAGTATTCCAGCGCTTCTTTCGAGGCGAGCGCTTCGTCGTTGTGCGGGTCCATATAGCGCAGGAAGTACCACGAAGAGCCCGCCCACTGGGGCATGGTGTCCGTTTCGCGCTCGGCGGGGCCGCCGCAGCAGGGGCAGACGGTATTGACCCAGTCGGTCATGTTCGCAAGCGGCGAGTGGCCGTCGTCGGTCGGCTCGTAGCTCTCAACGTCGGGAAGCAGCAGCGGCAGATCGCTCTCTTTCAGCGGCACGGTGCCGCACTTCGGGCAATGGACGATGGGAATCGGCTCGCCCCAGTAGCGCTGGCGGGAGAAGACCCAGTCGCGCAGCTTGAAATTGACCTTGGCTTCGCCGATGCCTTGCTCCGCGAGCCATTCGACGATGGCTTTTTTCGCCTGCTCGACCGTCATTCCGTTCAGGAAGCCGGAATTGACCATTTCGCCCGCGTCGCAGTCGGTGTAGGCGGCCTCTTCGACATTGCCGCCCTTGACAACTTCGATGATTTCGCAGCCGAATTTTTTGGCAAATGCCCAGTCGCGCTCGTCGTGCGCGGGCACGGCCATAATCGCGCCCGTGCCGTAGGTGGCAAGAACGTAGTCGGAAATGAAAATGGGAATCTCACGGCCGTTGACGGGGTTGATGCCCATCACGCCGCGAAGCTGCACGCCCGTTTTTTCCTTGGCAAGCTCGGTGCGCTCGAAGTCGCTCTTGGCGGCAGCCGACGCCTGATAGGCGCGCACTTCGTCGGGATTTTCCAGACGGTCGAGCCATTGCTGCACCAACGCGTGCTCCGGCGAGAGCACCATATAGGTCGCGCCGAAGAGGGTATCGGGGCGGGTGGTGTAGATAAGAATCTCGTCGCCGAGGGTGGAGGCGAAGCGCACCTGCGCGCCCGTGGAGCGGCCAATCCAGTTGCGCTGCTGCATTTTCACGCGGTCGATGTAGTCCACGTCGTCCAAATCGTCCAAAAGCCGCTGGGCGTATTTCGTGATGCGCAGCATCCACTGGCTTTGCTCCTTGCGGATGACCGGCGCGCCGCAGCGCTCGCAGGCGTTATCCACCACTTCTTCGTTCGCCAGAACGCACTTGCAGGACGTGCACCAGTTGACGGGCATTTTGGTCTTGTAGGCCAGACCCTTTTTGTACATTTGCAGGAAAATCCACTGCGTCCACTTGAAATATTTCGGGTCGGTGGTGTTGATTTCGCGGTCCCAGTCGAAGCTGTAACCGAGCGCCTGAAGCTGGCCGCGGAAGGTGGTGATGTTGTCATGCGTGACCTTGGCGGGGTGGATGTGGTTTTGAATGGCGTAGTTTTCCGTGGGCAGGCCGAAGGCGTCGTAGCCCATCGGGAAGAGGACATTCTGCCCCATCATGCGATGCTTTCGCGCGATGGCGTCCATGGCGGTGTAGGGGCGGGCGTGGCCGACGTGCAGACCCGCGCCCGAGGGGTACGGGAACTCGATCAGTGCGTAGAATTTTTCCTTATCGCCGCCGTTTTCCGCCTTGTAAAGCTGCTGTTCTTCCCAGATTTTATGCCATTTTTTCTCAATTTCCGTAAAATCGTACTTCATTGCTTCTCACTCCTCAAATGCAAGCGGGATGTTCACGCCGTCGGCCCAGAGGCGCTCGAGGCCGTAGAACTGCCGCGTTTCGTTGGTAAACACATGGACAATCAGGCTGCCGAAATCGAGCAGCACCCATGTGCCGCCGCGATGGCCCTCGCGGTGCAAAAGCGTCTGGCCGAGCTCGTCGGCAACAACCTGCTCGACCGCGTCGCACAGGGTTTTGACATGGGTATTGGACGTGCCCGTGCAGATGAGAAAATAGTCTGCAAGGGTGGTCACTTCGGCAACTTCAAGCAGTTTGATATCCAGTCCCTTGCGGTCATCGAGCGCCTTCGCCGCGCGCAGGGCAATCTCTTTGGGTTGATTCATAGATAGATGGTATCCTTTCTGTCGGTGGTTAGGGGTCGTAGGGCTCGGTCGGGTCATAGGGCTCGGTGGGCTCTGCGGGACGCGTCGGTTCGTGGGGTTCGGTCGGCTTCGTCGAGGGGCTTGTCGGGTCGTAGGGCTCGGTCGGCTCCGTCGAGGGGCTCGTCGGGTCATAAGGTTCGGTCGGCTCCGTCGAGGGGTCATTGGGCTCGGTCGGCTCGGTAGACTCCGTCGGGCGCTTCGTGGTCGAGGGCACGGTCGGCGTGGTCGGGCGCTGTGTGTCTTCCTTGGTTCGGATGTCCAAATCCGAGCTGTCCAGCTCGTCGTCCGTCGGATTGTAAGCGTCATTCAGAATTTCCAGCACCGACTGCGCCGAAAGCTCATAATATTTCTGTCCGTTTTCCGTGATTGCGCGTCCCGTGAGCACGTCGCCCTCAAGCTGCGAAAGCGGAATATCGGCAAGAAGCTCCGAGAAATACGCCAGATTCCCCTCCGTGAGCTGCGTCTGCGCGCAGGTGAGGAAGAAGCGCAGCGTCTCGTCGCGCGAGAGCTCGGGCTGCTGCAAAACCGCCTGCAAGAGCGCGGCCAGCGCTTCGTGCTGCGCCGTGCGATAGCTGTCGGGGCGCACTTCGGAATAGCCGCTGCGGAAGCGGAAAATCGCGGCAAAATCGTCTGCCGAGAGGGTCTGTTCGCCGGAGGAGATCGTGCGGTCGGTGTAGACGGGCGCAGCCGAGAGGTTCACCGAAATGCCGCCGAGCTGCTCGCAGAGGGTGCTGAGCGCCGTCTGCGTCAAGGCGATGCTGCCGTCGAGCGTGAATCCGACGATTTTTTCCACTTCGCGGCAAAGCGCCTGCGCGTCTTTCGCGGCGGTGTAGGCATCGCTCAGGCGGGTCACGCCGTTTTCGCCCGAGATGAAGCTGTCGAGCGGCAGGCACAAAAGCCGCGCGGCGGGCGTCTGCGTATCGATGCCGAGCAGGAACATCGAGCTGACCTTTTCCTCGCGGTCAAGCGTGAAGAGCAGGTAGTTGCGCTGCGCGGTGTCGTATACACCCGTCGGCGCCTGCGCTTCGATCGGCCCCGTCGGCTCCGTGGGGATGTCGATCGGCTCCGTCACGGTGGGGTCTTCCGGCTCCGTAATCGGATCCGTCGGAACGGTCGGAATGAGCAGATTGCGGAACTCCGCGCTGCGCAGAATCAAAATTGCGCACACGATCACCGCAAAAAGCAAAATTCCCGCCGAAATTCCGAAAACGATGCGCTCGCGCGGAATTTTCGGCTTTGCGGACGCTTCCTGCGCGGGCGCAACGGGCGGCTCCGTCAGGGGCGTGTCGTCGTCCTCGTCCTGCGCTTCCACGGAAAATTCGTCGATCAGTTCCTCTAAGTCGTACTGCGTTTCCCGTTTGTTTTCGCTTTCAAATGGTTCCATGTTGACCCTCCCTTTCCGGCGCGGCAAGCGCCGAGAATGTATGTTCGTTGATGGCGGCTCCCTGCGCCGTCAAATATCGCACAACCGCCTCCAGCCCCATGCGCAGGGCGGCGTCGAGGTCGGTGCGGCACAATTCGCGCAGCGCCTGCACCCCCTCGGTGGTGCGGTTCGGCTCGGTATAATCGGCAAGATAGATGATTTTTTCCAGCGTGGTCATGCCCGCGCGGCCCGTGGTGTGCCACAAGATTGCCTCGCAGACCTCCTCGCACTCGCCAAAGACGCGCCTTGCCACTTCCGCGCCCGTGCGTGCGTGCAGAATTTTCGGATAGCTGCGCTCAAAGGCGCTGAGCAGCATGGAAAAATTCTCGCAAAGCTCGAGCTGCTCCTGCGGCGTGAGCGCTTTGGTGATATCGTGCAAAATGCCCGCGCGGCGCGCTTTTTGCGCATCGACGCCGTAAAGCCGCGCCAGTTCCTCCGCCGTCTCGGCAGTGCCTTTGGCGTGCGCCACGCGCGAGGGCTTGTGCAGCGCGAGACTGACCGCCTCGAGCGACTCATAGGGCAGATTTTTGAGCGACCGATTCGTGAAATACAGCCCGTTTTCGCGGATAAAGGTCAAAACCTGCGGGGCAAGATAGCGCTCGGCCGCGCCGAAAGCCAGAAGCGCCCGCACGGAGGTGGAGGAATACGGAAGGCAGTCGTTTTCCAGAAGCACTGCGCGCGCGCCGCGTGCGCGCAGCTTTTGCGCCTGCGCGGAAAGCGGCGATTCGGCCGAGCGGTGCGCGGCAACGAGCGTTACCTCGCGGGCGATGGCCTCGGGCGCATACCAGCGGTCAAAGGAGAGGAACATATCCGTTCCCATGAGCAGAAACAATTCGTCTTTCGGAAACTGCGCGCGAAGCGCCGCGACGGTATCGGCGGTGTAGCTCGGCCCTTCACGGCGCAGCTCGAGGTCGGAAACCGTCACACAGGGCAGATTTTCAAACGCGAGGCGCGCCATTTGCAGGCGTTGCCCGGCCGTCGCCGCGCAGGGCGAAAGACGCTTGTGCGGCGGCACCGCCGCGGGAATGACCAGAACGCGGTCAAGCCCGAGTTTTTCCCGAAATTCTTTCAGCGCGAGTGTGTGGCCGAGATGCGGCGGGTTAAAGCTCCCGCCGAAAATACCGATTTTCGCCATAGGTCACTTTTTGCCGCTGCGGCGGGCGATGGCCGCTTCGATCGCGGACTGTCGGAAATATTCGTTGCGCTTTTCGCGCTCCAATTTGGCCTGTCTGCGGCGCTCCTGCGCGCCCTTGCGCACGGGATTGACCGCCGCTTTGCGCTTGGCGGCAATCGCGGCCTCCTGTGCCTTTTTCTCCGAGCGCTTGTAGAGCACGAATTTCGAGCCCACGCACTGCACGCCCTCGGCATTGCACGCTTCGCACAAAGCGTCGCTTACCTCCCGCGCCGAGAGCAGTGCCGCTTCCAAAACGCGGCCTTTGACCAGCTCGCGCGCGGCAAGCTGGCGCTTCGCCTCTTCGACGACCTGCTCGGTCACGCCGCCCTTGCCGACCATCAGGGTCGTTTCGAGCGCGTTCGACTGCGCGCGAAGCTCCGCGCGCTGCTTACTTGTCAGCATAAAATCCCTCCTGTTTGAGTTGCTCGGAAAGCATCTTCAAGGCGCGGGCGCGGTGAGAAACTTCGTTTTTCTGCGCCGCGCTGAGCTCGGCAAAGCAGCAGCCGAGCGGCGGGTAATAGAAGATGGGGTCGTAGCCGAAGCCGTTTTCTCCGCGCGGCGTGCGCAGAAGCTCGCCGCAGACCTCGCCGCGCGCGACGATTTTCTTCCCCTCGGGCGTGAGAAAGGTGATGACGCTCACGAATTTCGCGCCGCGCGCGCCGTCGGGCACATCTTTCATCGCGTCCAAAAGGTGGTACAGCCGGTCAAGGTCGTTTTTGCACGCCTCGCCGCCGAAGCGGGCGGAGTAGACCCCCGGCGCGCCGCCGAGCGCATCGACCGCGATGCCGGAATCGTCCGCCACGGTCGGCAGGCCGCACGCGTCCATAATGGCTTTCGCCTTGATATGGGAATTTTCCTCAAAGGTCGTGCCCGTCTCCTCGGGCTCAAGATGCAGCCCCGCCTCTTTCTGCGAAATGACCTGCATCCCGAACTGCGCCAGAATCGCGGAGATCTCGCGCAGCTTATGCGCATTATTGCTTGCAAGCACCACTTTCATACCCGTTCTCCTCACAAAAGCGCATCAACGAAGGCGCGCGCGTCAAAGGGCATCAAGTCCTCCGTCTGCTCGCCGACGCCGATGAGCTTGACGGGAATTTGCAGGGTGTCCGCCACGGCGATGACGATGCCGCCTTTGGCCGTGCCGTCGAGCTTGGTCAGGGCGATAGCGCTCACGTCGGCAATCTGCTTGAACTGCTGCGCCTGAATCAGGCCGTTTTGCCCCGTCGTGCCGTCGAGTACCAGAAGCGTCTCGCGGTCGGCGTCGGGAAGCTCGCGGTCAATGACGCGCGAAATTTTCGCCAGCTCGTTCATTAAGTTGGCCTTGTTGTGCAGGCGCCCCGCCGTATCGCAGAGGATCACATCGACATTGCGCGCCTTGGCGGCGGAAATCGCGTCGAACACGACCGCCGCAGGGTCGGCGCCCTCATGCTGGCGCACGATGTCCACGCCCGCGCGCTGCGCCCAGATTTCGAGCTGGTCGGCGGCTGCGGCGCGGAAGGTATCGCCCGCGCACAGAAGCACGCGCTTGCCCTCTTTGCGCAGGCGATGGGCGAGCTTGCCGATGGTGGTGGTCTTGCCGACGCCGTTGACGCCGATGACAAGAATCACGGACGGCTTCGTGTTCAAATGAAAGGCGGTGTCGCCTACATTGAGCATTTCTGCCAGAATATCCTTGAGCGCGGCGCGAATCTGCTCGGCCTCGCGCAGCTTTTGCTCTTTCACCCGCGCGCGCAGACGCTCGACGGCTTTCGTCGCCGTCTCCACGCCGAGGTCGGCGAGAATCAAACTTTCTTCCAGTTCGTCGAAAAAGTCGTCGTCCGCTCCGGTAAACGCGGAAAATACGCCGCCGAGGGCGTTTGCCATCGCGGTTCGGGTCTTTTTCAGACCCTCTTTGATTTTATCAAAAAAACCCATGGTTTCCTCCTTTGCGGTCAGTTCGGAGTGATGCCGAGCTGCCGCTGCGTTTCATTCAAATCCAGATGCAGGATCTTGGAAATGCCCTGCTCCTGCATCGTCACGCCGTAGAGCACGTCGGCGGCCTCCATCGTGCCGCGGCGGTGCGTGATGACGATAAACTGTGTGTTTTCGCTCAGGCCGCGCAGATATGTCGCGAAGCGCTCCACATTTCGGTCGTCGAGCGCGGCGTCGATCTCATCGAGCATACAAAAGGGCGTCGGCCGCACTTTGAGAATCGAGAAATACAGCGCGATGGCCACAAACGCCTTTTCTCCGCCGGAGAGGAGCGTGATGGTCTTGAGCTGCTTTCCCGGCGGCTGCACGCGAATTTCGATGCCGCAGCCGAGCGGGTCGGACGGGTCTTCCAGCTCCAAAGAGCCCTTGCCGCCGCCGAACATCTCCGCAAAGGTTTCGCCGAAATAGCGGTTGATGCGGGAAAATTCGGTTGTGAAGATGTCGGTCATCTGCTTGGTCAGGTCGGAAATGATACCCTCAAGCTCTTTGCGGGAGTTGAGCACGTCGTCGCGCTGCCCCGTCAGGTATTCGTAGCGCTCGTTGACGCGGGCAAATTCGTCGATGGCGCCGATGTTCGGCGTGCCGAGCGCGGAAATTTTCTTCTTCAGCTCGGCCGCGCGCTTCTGCGCGGCGGGGACGCTTTCGATTTCGGCGGCGGCCGCCGCAGCGGTCGAGCGGGTCAGCTCGTAGCTCTCCCAAAGCTTGTCGATGATCTGCCGCTCTTCGGCCTCGGCGGCGTTTTTCTTCGCCTCGAGGCGCGCCGTCTCGCGCTCCATATTCAAAATTTCGCGGTTTTTGTTCTGCGCATCTTTTTCCGCGGCGGTCTTTCGCGCCTCGGTATCGCGCCGCTCGGCAAGCGCCGCGTCGAGCGACGACTGCACGCTTTGAAGCTGCTCCCGAAGCGCGGCAAGCGCCTGATTGCGCTCGGAAAGCGCCGCGTCGGTCTGCTTCTGCTCCCGCTCGGATTCTTCGATGCGCGCCAAGCGCTGCGCGCGGTCGCCCTGCATCTGCGCTTCCAGCGCGCGAAGCTGCTGCGCCGAATCGTGCGCGGAGGTGTCCTGCGCGTCGAGCGAAGCCAGCTCCATGCGAAGCGCGGTCATTTCCTCGGAGAGGCGGTTACTCTCCTCGGCGGCGACGCTCTGCCCGTCGGACAGGACGGAAAGTTCCTTTTGTATTCTCTCGATGCGCTGCTCGAGCGCGGAAATTTCCCGCGAAAGCGCTTCTTCGCGGCTGCGGTCGCTCGACGCGCGGCGATCGTAACTCTCAAGCTCCCGCTGCGAAGAGGCGATGGCCTCGCCGATGGCGCCGCATAAGGCGCCATACTGCCGCGTCTCGCCCTCAAGGCGCAAAGCGTCGTCCTGCGCGGCGCGCAGCTCGCCCTGCACGGCAGTGCATTCAAATTCCGCCTGCGCGGCAAGACGCTGCGCCTCGGAAAGCTCCGCTTTTTTCTCGGATTGCCGCTGCGCGAGCTTCGCGCACTCGGCTTTCAGGCGGTCGATCTCGTTTGCGCGGCTCAAAATGCCCGCGCTTTTCGTCACCGCGCCGCCGGTCATCGAGCCGCCGGCATTGACCACCTGCCCGTCGAGCGTGACGACGCGGAAACGGTGGCGGTATTGCCGCGCGATGGCGACGGCGGTGTCCAGATTCGTCGAAACGACGGTTTTTCCCAGCAGATTTTCGATGATATTGCGATAAGGCTCGTCAAACGTGACCAGCTCCGAGGCGATGCCCACGAAGCCCGCGCAGGCTTCCACGCCGCGCTCGTCGAGCCGTCTTCCGCTGATGACATTCAAGGGCAAGAAGGTCGCGCGGCCGGAGTCCGTGCGCGCAAGGTAGGAGATGGCCGCCTTGCCGGCGTTTTCGTCGTCTGTGACGATCTGCTGCATGGCGCTGCCGAGCGCCGTTTCAATGGCAACGGTGCACTCGGGCCGCGCGCGCAGAAGCATCGACACGGGGCCGCGAATCCCGCGCAGCGCGCCGCGCGCGCTTTGCTGCATGATTACGCGCACCGCTTTGGAATAGCCCTCAAAATCGCGCTGCAATTCTTCAAACATCTGCAAGCGCGACGCGGCCGTATCGAGCCGAACGCCCAGATCCGAAACCGCTTTCTGCATTTCGTCGCGCGCTTTTGTGCGCGATTCGCTTCTCAGGCGATAGCCCTCGAGCGCATTTTCTTTCTGCTCGATGCGCTCGCGCGCGGCGGCAAGCGCAAGCTCGCTCTCGCGGAGGTTGTTTTGCGCCGCATCGCGGCGGGCCGTGGCTGCCGCAAGGTCGGCGCGCACCTGCGCGATGTGCTCTTCGCTGCGCGCGGCGGAATCGGCCAGCGCGTTTTTATCCGCATTTTTCGCGGAAAGCTCCGTGCGCGCCTGTTCCTGCGCGGCGCGCAGGGAGAGATATTGCTTCGTCAGCCCCTCGGAATTTTCCGCAAGCCGCTTTCCGCGCGCCTGCGCGGCTTGCAGGGATTGCTCCGTTTGCGCCCGCTGCTCGGAAATTTCGCGCTTGCGCGCGTCCAAGGCGGCGATTTGTTCGCCGATGCCGCCGCTGCGCTGCGCCTGCTCGTCAAGCTCCGCGCGCAGACGCAGAAGATTTTCGCGGAGATTTTCCGCATTCGTCTGCAAAACGGCAATTTCGCCCTGCGCGCTCTGCACATTTGCCTGCACCTCGGCAATGCGCGCGCGCATCGCTTCGGTCTGCATATCGCGGTTGTGCAAATCAAAGGTCAGGCTTTCGGAGGTCACATATAGCGCGTCGAGCGCGTCGTGCTCCTGCTGCAAAAGAAAGGCGGCGGCGGTGTAGTCCTGCTCGGCCTTGCGCGCCGTCTCGGCCAGTTTTTCCAGACTGCGCAGCCACAATGCGACCTCCACGCCGCGCAGCTCCTCGCGGTAGGCAAGAAACTGCTTCGCCTTGGCCGCCTGCTCGCGCAAAGGCGCCACCTGAAGCTCCAGTTCGGAAATTTTGTCGCCGATGCGCAGAAGGTTGTCCTCGGTCGTCTCGAGGCGGCGCTCGGTTTCCTCCTTGCGATGGCGGAACTTGGAAATGCCCGCCGCCTCCTCGAAAATTTCGCGGCGGTCGGTGCTTTTGACCGCCAGAATTTCATCGATACGGCCTTGGCTGATGTTCGAATAGCCCTCGCGGCCGAGGCCGGTATCCATAAAGAGCTCGTTCACGTCGCGCAGGCGCACGGAGCGGCGGTTGATATAAAATTCGCTCTCGCCGGAGCGGTAGTAGCGGCGCGTGACCATCACTTCGTCGGCATCGACGCGCAGCGCGCGGTCGGAATTGTCCAGAACCAGCGTCGCTTCGGCGTAGCCCACCTGCGCGCGCTTGAGCGTGCCGCCGAAAATCACGTCCTCCATCTTCTGCCCGCGCAGGGAGCGGGAGTTCTGCTCGCCCATAACCCAGCGCAGCGCATCGGAAATATTCGATTTGCCCGAGCCGTTCGGCCCGACGATGGCGGTGATCTCATGGCCGAAATTGATAAGCGTCCGGTCGGGAAAGGACTTGAATCCTTGAATCTGCAAATACTTCAGATACATTCAGAAACTTCTCCCATTGTAGTATCGTTCCATTTTAACAAATTTCGCCGCCGATTGCAAGATGTGCGGATAAAAAAACAGGGATATTCCTTTCGGAATATCCCCGCAGAGGTCAGTTTTCCCGCGCGATTCTGCAAAATTCCCCGGCGCGGCGGGTCAGCTCCGCCCAGTTGCCCTCGGCGATGCACTTTTTATCGGTCAGGCGGCCGCCGATGCCCGCGCCGACCAAGCCAAGGCGCAAAAACTGCGCGAAATTTTCTTCGTTGACGCCCGCCGTGGCGAGCATTTTGATGTGCCCGAGGGGCGCCATGATATCCTTGATGTAGCCCATGCCGAGCGCCGCCGCCGGAAAGAGCTTCACCAAGTCCGCGCCGCACGCGTGCGCCGTCAAAATCTCCGTCGGCGTCATCGCGCCCGGGATCGACAAAAGCCCCAGCGCTTTCGTTTTGCGAATGATCGCGGGGTCGGTGTTCGGCGAAATGAGAAATTCCGCGCCCGCCTGCGCCGCCGCTTCGGCCTGCTTCTCGGTCAAGACGGTGCCCGCGCCGAAGTGCATGGTTTCGCCCCGCGCGCTTCGAAGCATCCGAATGGCCTGTGCGGTTTTTTCGGTGCAATTTTCCTCTTTCTGGTCAAACGTGACCTCCATAAAATGCAGCCCGCCGGCGTAGAGCGCCTCGCACAAAGAAAGCAGCTCCTTCCCATAGATCCCGCGCACGATGATGATGATTTTTTCCTCTAAGATGTGCTCCAACAGCTCGCTCATATGGTTCCCTCCCCTTTTTGCTCATTATACCACGCCTGTCAAATCCGCGCAAGCGCGGCGATTTTCCCCCGTTTCTTGACAAATGCAGGGGGCTTTGCTAAAATAAAAGCGCGAATAGTTTCCGTCTGCGCGCCATAGGTTTTTGCGGAGGTGCTTGTATGCGTCCGAAAAACTATGCGGCTTTGTGCCTGACTTTGTGCGCGGCGGCCGTGCTTCTTGCCCAGCTTCTCTCGCGCGGCGCGCAGGCGGCGCAAGCCATGCGCGCGCTGCCGGACGGGCAAGAACCCGTCATCGTCATCGATGCCGGCCACGGCGGCGAGGACGGCGGCGCGGTTTCGCCGAACGGCATTTACGAAAGCCATATCAATTTGCAGATTGCCCTGCGCGTGCGCGATTTTCTGCATCTTCTGGGGCTGCGCACGCTGCTTGTGCGCAGTGAAGATGTTTCCGTCGCCACACAGGGCGCGACCATTGCCGCGCGAAAAGTTTCCGACATTCACAACCGCGTCAGGCTCGTTGAAGCCACGCCCAACGCGCTGCTTGTCAGCATTCATCAGAATCATTTCCCCGAGTCAAAATATCGCGGCGCGCAGGTCTTTTACGCCGCCGCGGGCGAAAGCCGCGCGCTTGCCGAGCGCCTGCAATCGCTTTTTACCACGCAGGTCGATCCGCGCAACCACCGCCAATGCAAGCCTGCGGAAAATATCTACCTGATGCAGCACGTTTCCTGCACGGCCGTTTTGGTCGAGTGCGGTTTTCTCTCCAATTTGCAGGAGGAAGCGCTGTTGTGCGACGCGCGCTATCAAAAGCGGCTCTGCGCCGCCGTCTGCGTCGGGATTTTTGCACATCTGGAGGCATACAAATGAAAGCCAAAACCGTCTTTCTCTGCACGAACTGCGGCAACGAATCGCCGAAATGGTCCGGCCGCTGCCCCGCCTGCGGGCAATGGAACACAATGGAAGAATATACGCCGCAGCAGCCCGCCGCAAAAGCGCGCGACCTTGCGCGCGCGCCGCAGGCAAAGCGCCTGACGGAGCTTGAAGCGGACGAAACCACGCGCTTTTCCTGCGGCCTGAGCGAACTTGACCGCGTGCTCGGCGGCGGCGCGGTGCGAGGCTCTCTGGTTCTCGTCAGCGGCGCGCCGGGCATCGGCAAATCCACCCTGCTTCTTCAAATCTGCTCTGCTCTGTGCCAAAATCAGCGGGTGCTCTATGTCTCCGGCGAGGAAAGCGCGCACCAGCTCAAGCTGCGCGCGCAGCGCCTCGGCGTGACGAGCGAAAATCTGTATCTTCTTTGCGAAACGGATCTGGACGCCGTGCTCGCCGCCGCAGAGCAGACGAAGCCCGATCTTCTCATCGTGGACTCCGTGCAGACGCTCTACACGCAGGAAAAACCCGCCTCCCCGGGCTCGGTGACGCAGGTGCGCGACTGCACGATGCGCCTGATGCAGTATTGCAAAGGCTCCGGCGTGACGGTATTCGTCGTCGGCCATATCAACAAAGAGGGTGCCATCGCGGGGCCGAAAGTGCTCGAGCACATGGTAGACTGCGTTTTGTACTTTGAGGGCGACGCAAACACCGCCTATCGCCTCTTGCGCGCGGCGAAAAACCGCTTCGGCTCGACGAATGAAATCGGCGTTTTTGAAATGCGCGAAAGCGGTCTGCGCGAAGTGCCGAATCCCTCGGAAGTGCTCCTGTCCGGCAGACCCGTCCACACGCCCGGCACCTGCGTTGCCTGCGTGATGGAGGGCTCGCGCCCGATTCTGGCCGAGGTGCAGGCGCTTGTGTGCCCGACGAGTCTCTCCGTCCCGCGCCGTGCGTCGAACGGACTGGACTACAACCGCGCGGCCATGCTTCTGGCCGTTCTGGAAAAGCGCGGCGCAATCCGCTGCTCGAGCGCAGATGTCTACTTAAATGTCATCGGCGGTCTACGGCTGGACGAGCCCGCCTCTGACCTTGCGGTAATCCTCGCGCTGGCTTCCGCCGCAAAGGACGCGCCGCTTCCCGACACGCTCGCCGCCGTCGGCGAAGTCGGCCTGACGGGCGAAATCCGCTCGGTTGACCGCCTTTCGCAGCGTTTGGCGGAATTGCATCGGCTCGGCTTTACGCAGTGCATCGTTCCGCGCGCCGACGCCTCCGAGCCGCAGGTGCCGCAGGGCTTGCAGCTTTTGCGCGTGAAAAACATCCGCGAAGCCATCGCCATCGCGTTTTGATTTACAACACTTTCCCGTATAGAAAAACCGAAGCCCCGAGGGGCTTCGGTTTTCGTTTCTCAGAGCTTTTTCAGGCGTTCTTCGCTTTCGGTG
>CAZGOO010000006.1:0-12619 GCA_964527505.1 uncultured Oscillospiraceae bacterium
GGTTGCGTTAGAGGAGTGTGATCACTCGAGGATCATCAGGCCGTTGATGTCGATGCCGTCGCCGAGCGGGCCGACCTTGACAAGCTCATGCTCGTAGCATTCCTTGCCGAAGTAGGTGTCGGTGTAGGTGTTTTCGGAATCGATGAACAGCTCATAGAGGTTGTTGGCCGAGTCGGTGACATAGAAGCAGCCACGGTTCTCGTCCCAGCACATCTCGTTGACCATGTTGGCAATCACGAGGTCAATCTTGGAGGTGACCATTTCGACCTGCGAGGACAGCATATCGCGGCCGACGCGGTAGAGCTCGGTGCCCTGATAGCCGCGAGCGAGGAAGTAGCAGTAGCCATCGTGGAAGTCGATCGCACGGGCGGAAGGCATACCCCACATATAGGAGGTGTCGATGGACGCGGACCAGTAGAGCATGGAGTCGCCGAGTCTGTCGAGCATGAACTGCATCACATACCAGCCGGAAGCAACATAGAGCGCATTTTCCACGGGGTCGTAGGCGATGTCGCTGATGTCGGTGACGGTGTAGATGCTGCCCTTGAGGGTCGCGCTCTGCGCTGCGAGGTCGTAGTAGTAGACGTAGCCGATGCCGCCATTGGTGACGACGTAGTAGAAGCCTGCGTCGCCGTCATAGGCAAGACCCGCGATCTTCGAGCCGCCGGAGAAGGAGGTCACGATTTCGGGGGTAGCGCCGGGCAGGGTCGGGTTGAACTTGATGAGCGCATCCTTCTGCGCAGAGACGGTGTATGCGGTGGAGAAGGTGATGCCTTCGGTTTCCATAACGGTCAGCTCGCAGGTGGCGGTAGCGCCGGACTGCTTGCTCGTAACGGTGATGGTAACCTTGCCGTCGGCAACGCCGTTCACAAGGCCGTTCTGGTCAACCGTCGCAATGGACTCATCGCTGGAGCTCCATGTGACGTCCTTGTTGAGCGCGTTGGACGGACGGGCAATGGCCTCAAGCTGGAGGGTATCGCCCACGGCGATGCGGGCGAGGGTCTTATTGAGGATGAAGCCGTTGACTTCGCCGACGGGAACATCTTCCATGTCGGGAACGGTGCACAGCAGGCCGAGGTAGCAGCCTTCGCCCGGCTCAGAGGGATCTCTGCCCGGAGCGGTCTGAACGCCGATCTGGCCGAGGTTGACGATTTCAAGCTCATCGCCGAGGTTGATCATGTACATGGTGTTGTTTCTGCCGTAGCTGTTGTACTGATCGTTGTAGGAAGCGTAGAGGTAGATGCGGCGGGTGCTGAAGTCATAGGTCATCTGCGCGTTGTACTTCAACTGACCGTAGTAGTTGACGCCGGTACCGATATGAGAGCCGGGGATATCGGCAAGGAAGGTGCATTCGCCGGTGGTGGGGTTAATGGTGTAGAGGTTGCCCTCTTCATAGCCCCAGTCGGCGCTGCCTGCGCCGTAGATGGTGCCGTTTTCATCGATGGTGAGAACGAACACTTCTTCGGACAGGGTCGCGATTTCGGTGAACTTGCCGGTGTCGAGGTCGATGGTGCCGAGCTTGCCTTGGCGCGAGATGCCGTAGACAATGCCGGTGTTGTAGTCGATGGCCATGCCGGTGACTTGGTCATTGACATAGCCGTACTCATCCGTCGTGTCAAGGCCGCTCAGACCAATCTTCTTGGAGTTGGAAACATTGGAAGCGTCGAAGCGGTAGAACGCGCCTTCGGAATCGTAAGCGTAGATATAACCGTCGTAGTAGATACCGGTGCGCAGGGAGTAGGCGCCGATCGCGGAGTCGCCGACAGGCGCGCAATCGATGGCGTAGTCGGGGATATCGAGCCAGAAGTCATAGTAGCCCGAGCCGGTGCCGGTGGAGTAGTTGTGCGAGTCGTCCGTGAGGAACGCCTTGAGGGTGCCTGCGGATTCGTAGACGCTGATCTTAATGGTATCGGTGAACGGGCCGCCGTCGGTCGCTTCATCCTTGTTGGTGATGGAGACGGTGATGGTGGCTTCGCCGACGCCGACGAGCGTTACCTTGCCGAAGTGGTCAACCGTGGCAACGGAGGTGTTGTCGGAAGTCCAAGTCTTGGTCTGGACGGTCGGACGGCGCGGGGTGGTGGTAGCGGAGAGCTGGATGGTGCCGCCTTCGATACCGCTGACGAGTTCGCCGTTGTCGATTTCGATGCCCTCAACGGGGATGTGCTGGGTTTCGGGCTCGTTTTCGGGGATGCTGAAGAGGATGGTGCATTCGGTGCCGGCCTTGGAGGAGATATCGCCAAGGTCAACGATGGTGGCGGTGTAGTGGCCTGCCCACCACGGGTTCTCTTCGATGCGCACAAGGCAGAGCGGAGAGGAGCCGGAGCCCATGCAGGGGTTCCAATAGATGTTGCCGGTGTTGTAGTCATACATCATGCCGGCGTAGTACCAAGTGTCCTGACCGAGGGAGCCCTCGATTTCGGTGGTGTAGAGGGTGTCGGGGTCAACGAAGTAGAGCTGGCCGTACATATCCGAGACGATGATCCAGCCTTCCGCGGTAACGCACATCGCAGGAGTGATGGCGGGGCCGCCGATGTCGCCGGAGTAGGTGCCGAGCAGATCAACGGCGCCGGTGTCGAGGTCAACGATGGCAAGGCCGCCGTTGGTGTAATCGACCGCGTACATTCTGCCGGTGGAGTAGTCGAAGGAGATGTTGCCGAGCTCGACGCCGTCGGTGAAGCCGACGCGCTCGATCTCGCCGAAGGTGGTCTTATCGGGGGTTTCGCCCTGATTGACCTTGAAGCGCCAGAGGGTGGTGCCGGTGTGGATGTAGCCGCCTTCCGTGAAGGTATCCTTCGTCACGGCGTAAACATAGCCGTTGTAGTAGGTACCGCCCTGATACTGAGCGTAGGAGTCTTCGCCATCATCGCCGTAGCCGGGCAGGATCTGCTGGCCGAGCTGGATGACGTTGCGCGGGTCGGAGTCGCTGAAAGCGACCCAGCGGAAGTTGTTGTCGAAGTTCTTCTGGTCGCCGAGGATGTAGCCGTAGATCTCGTCGTTGGACGGGAGAACCTTCAGAGTAATCTGAATGGTACGCTCCACCCACGCCGCGATGTTCTGGTAGGTTTCGGGATCCCAGTCAGCCCACTCGTCCCAAACCATACCCTTGACCTCGATGACGGTCTCACCGGAACCGACGGCGGTCACATAGCCGCTGGCGCTGACGGTGGCGACGGACTCATCGTAGCTCTTGTAGGTCAGTTCGGTCTTGTAAGCGTTCCACGGAGTCCAAGAGATCTCCAGACGGGAGCACTGACCGACGGTCATGGTCTTGGTGTACTCGGAAGCGTCGAACTGCGTGGGATCGACGCCGAGCTCGAAGAGGTCGGATTCCAGATCGGTCGGAACAAACAGACAGGTCTGGCCGCCGGGGCCGTAGGTGCCGACCACGGTGCACTTCGCAGTCTCGAGGTCAACCTTGTAGGTGACGTTCACGTTGGTGTAGCCGGAGCCGGTGAGGGTCTGGCTGTGGGCAAACCAGTACATCGTGTCGGTGTTGTGGTCATAGCCCATGGACTGGATCACGTTTGCGCCGGAGTAATTGGTGGAGTAGCTCGGGAAATCGGTGGTGCCGATGTAGGTCGCCTTGCCGTCGCGCTCGAGGGAGTAGAGCTTCGACTCGGTGGAGATGCCGTACATCTGGCCTTCGGTGGTGATGCCGAGGGTGAGGATTTCGGAGGACATGGTTTTGCCTTCCGCGTCAGTGATGGGAGCAATACGTTCAACGTAGATATTGCCGCCGTCGTAGAAGTTGATCTTGAAGAGGTAGTTGCCGCCGTTGTCCTTGCCGTCGCCGTCGGTGTCGCCTTCATAGTACCAGCCGACTGCGTAGAGGCTGTTGTTCTTGGTTTCCCATTCGCTCTTGCCCTTGTCGGAATAGTCAAGAGCCATGTCGTACAGAACCCAAGTACCGGCCTCGCCGACGGTGCCGTACTGCTTCGTGAGGACGGTGCTGTCCCAGTAGGACTCATAGGGGGTGATCAGGCGCAGCGAGCCGTCGTTCGCGCTCTGCGCGATGAGGCGGCCGTTGACATACTCCGCGGAGTAGTAACGGTTGGCGCTGTCGAAGGTTTCGTTCTTCGGGGTGGAGAAGTCGTACTTGTTCGCGCTGAACCAGCCGCCTTCGATCACGGCGCCGTCGAAAGTCTCGCAGCCGTAGATGCGATCCTTGTCAAGCTCCTTGACCGCGGGGTCGGACAGGACGATGTCGCCGAGGTCGAGGGAAACATCGATCTCGGTCTCGTTGCAGGCATAGTCCGCAACGACGATGGAGAAGTCGAGGCCGAAGCCGGTGACGTCGAACTCGCGCTCGTAGACCTTGCCGGGCTCGTTGTCGATTTCGTACTTGCCCATCACGATGCCGCTGGAGTTGGTGAAGATCACCGCAGCGACGTGCTGGTTTTCCAGAATCTTGAGGGTGAGCTTGAGCTCATTGTCCTCGGTGACGCGCAGGCTGCTCTGCAGGTCGTTCGCGTTGAGAACTTCCGGAGCCTTGTCGTCGAGACGCATCTCGAACTGGAAGGAGTCGTCAACGAGCTCGTCGCCGTCGTCGATCCATGCTTCGCACTTGTAGATAACGGTGGTGCCATCGGGCAGCTTGTTGCCGTCGGCGTCCTTGCCGTCCCAGATCTCGCCGTAGCCGGACTGGACATAGAGAGGAACGATCATGCCGTAGCTGGAGTAGTAGTAGCTCTTCGTGACATATTCGCCTTCGAGCGACCAGTACTCTTCGCCGGTTTCCTTATCGGTAACGGTGAAGCGCAGGTATCTTGCGTTACGCAGCAGGCCGACGTCGATCTCGGCCAGAGGGTTGGAATAGGAGAATGCGTTGTACTCGTCGCCGCCCTTACCGATGGTGATGTAGGGGTTGGTGCCGAGCTGGGCATAGTTGGTGTAAATGCGCAGGGGGTACATCGTCGCCTCGTCCTCGTCGGCGCTGTCGAAGATGGGAGCTGCGGACCAGTCGCCGTAGAAGCCCATGAACGGCATATTCAGCGAGGAGCCTTCGGTCTCGGTATTGAGGTAGAGGAAGCCCTCAACATACATACCGTTTTCGAAGTTGTCGTCGATATACTGCTTGTCGTCCTCGGTCAGCGTGATGCGGGCGGTGAGCGTGACGCTCTTGCCGGCCTCGACGGTGACGGACTCGAGGATCTGATCGAGCGTGCCGGTCATGGTCTTCTTGGTCATGTCCACATCGACCTTCAGATCGGCGCAGTAGTTGAGGATGACGTCAACGTCGGCTTCGTCGATCTTGCCGTCGCCGTTCACGTCGAGGTAAGCGTAGTGCTTGTTGTCCTCGTCGAGCTTCTGCATACCGCTGATGTGCAGCAGGATCACGCGGGCGTCGGCCGTGGTGATTTCGCCGTCATCGTTGAAGTCGTAAACGAGGAACTCGGTGGTGTCGCCGCTGCCCTTGATCAGCACTTCGACGTCGGCGCCGAGCTGATAGGGAGTGCCGGACATATACTTTTTGCCATCGACAATGCTCACAGCCTCAGTGATGACGGAGCCGTCGAAGGTGTAGACCAGAGTTTCGGTCGCGGAGATGTTGGTGATGGTGAAGAGGAATTCGTAGACACCGGTCTTGTCGTCGTCGTCGCCGAATTCGCCCTTCGGGCGAGTCTCATACGCATCGGGAGCGGAGAGATACGCAAGGGACTTCGTCGCGCGGGTGAGGTTGACAAGGCCTGCGCCCTGTCCTCTGGGGGAAACTTCGGTGGTCAGGCCGGCCATGACGGGGTCGGCGGTGCTCATCATGAGGTTGGCAGCCAGACGGCGCAGCTCGTCTTCCTTGACGTCCGGGCAAGCCTCACGCAGGTACTGCATGAGAACGGCCATCGCGCCGGTGATCTGCGGAGTGGCCATGGAGGTGCCGCTCATGGTGTCGTAGTAGGAACCGGAGATGCTCGGGTCAACGCTGGAGTAGATGCTGCCGCCGACGCCGGAGATCTCAGGCTTGAGCTTCAGGTCGGGGGTAACGCCCCAAGAGGAGAAGTCGCTGAGAGTGCGGTCCACACGGATGGTGGCCGGAGTGCCGTCGCAAACGGTCAGGGTCTTGGTGCCGGCGTTGTACTGCTCAAGCATATACTGGCCGGAAACCTGAGAGATAAAGACTGCGGGGATGTTGCCTTCGCCGTCGTTAATCTGAATGTTCAGCAGGCCGGAGGCATTGTTGTAGATGATCACTGCGATTGCGCCGGCTTCCTGAGCGGCAGCCTGCTTCTCGGGGAAGGAAGTCGAGCCACGGGAAACGAGCGCGACCTTACCCTTTACGTCAACGCCCTCGTAGTCCTTCGCCTCGCCGTAACCGCCGATGGGGACGAACTCAAGAGTCTTGTTGGCATAGTTTGCAGCGAACTTGGTGAAGCTCGAAACGGCGGAGTCGTTGTAGCCGATCTTCTTGCCACCCACGGTGACATAGAGCATATTGTATCCGTCGTTGTCAACGGAGGCAACGGACAGCGCGCCGAAGAAGGACGCAGGCTGGCCGACCAGACCGGTATCGGGGTTGCCCGCGGGGGACATATTCGTGCCGGTCAGGTTGCCGATACCGGTGTGGGTGTCGTTACCGGCGGCGATGAGGACCTCGATGTCGGTCTTCTCGAACAGGTCGAGCACCTTGGTCATGTTGCCCGTGGTGAAGCCTGCGGCGGAGCCGAGGGACAGGTTGCAGGCGTCAACGTCGAGACGCACGCAGTCTTCCAGAGCGGCCATGATGGTGGACCAGTTTGCGCCGCCGCTGGTGGTGAAGACCTGCATCACGATGATCTGCGCTTCGGGAGCGACGCCGACGACGGTGGTCGAGTCGATCTTATTGGCAGCGGTGATGCCGGCAACGTGCGTGCCGTGGTCGGAGATGGAGTGGGAAACGTCGAAGTTCATGCCGTCGTAGTTGAAGATGAACGGCAGCTTCGAGTTGTAATACGACTGGTTACGCAGCGTAGTCTTCGAAGCGTTCAGGGTATCCCAGATCTCGGCGACCTTTTCCTTGGTCAGGGAGGTGTCGGTGAGCTGGTCTTCGGACAGTTCGCCGAAGCTCGGGTGGTCCACAACGATACCCGTATCGAGGATGGCGACCTTCATGCCCTTGCCGGTGAAGCCCGTCTCATTGACCTTGTCGGCACCGATCATCTCGGTGGCGTTGGCGGTCGAGGGGGTCACTTCGGGGAGGGAGAACGTGGGCGAGACGTAAACATAGTCAACGCCGGCCATTTTCTCGATGGCTTCCTTGTTGCCGTACTCGGTGGTAACACTCAGGCCGGTCATGGCAACGGTGTAGGTGTAGTTGATCTTGAAGCTCTCGTCCTTGGCGAAGCTCGCGGCGTTGAGTTCGTTTTTCAGCGTGCTCAGCGTAGCGATCTGGTTCTTCTCAAAGGCAACGAGCTTGTCGGTGCGGTTGGAGATGTCCATCGTCTGGAAGCCGGCCTCAAGCTGAGACTTCTGCTTCATAACGACGATCAGGTTCACAACCTCATCGGCCTCGGGCTCTTCCACCTTCAAGGAGAAGCGGCCGTCAGCATCGTAGATGATCTTGTCTTCGCCGGGGGCGAAGCCGCTGTTGTTGGCAAAGTCGGTGGCTTCGGGGAGCTTCAGGCCGCCCTCGCCTTTGTTCGTCGTGGTAGACGAAGAGGAGGAGCCGTCACTCGGAGCAAAACCGCTTTGCTGCGCGATGGCCGAGGGAATGCAGCTCAGCAGCATCGCAATCGCGAGGAATATGGAAAGTATCCGTTTTTTCATATTCGAGTCTCCTTTCTTTACTGCTCAAGCATCCGGTCAAGACGCATCAGTACGGTCGCGAGCATTGCACGGGTCGAAAGGGTCTTCGGCTCGATCTTGCCGTTGTTCATACCTTGAATCAGACCGTTATCCACTGCCCAGATCATGTAGTCCTTCGCGTAGGGCAGAACGGTCTTGCCGTCCTTAAAGCCGTCAAGCGTGCCCTCGGGGGTAATGTCCAGGCCGGAGTACTCGGCAAAGCGCGCCATAAACGCGACGAGCATTTCGCGGGTCACGCCTTCATTCGGCGCAAAGTGGGTTTTGTCGATGCCCTTGGCAATGCCCTGCTGATACGCCCAGAGAATCGCATCCGCATACCACTGCTTGGAATCAACATCCTTGAAATTGTGCGTGCCTTCCACCTCGGGGCTGCCGGCCATACGGTAGAGCACCGTAACGACCATCGCGCGGGTGGCGACCTCGTTGGGCATGAATTCCTTGTTGCCCATGCCGTCCATCAGGCCGTGCGCGACAACATAGTCGATGCTCTCGTGGTACCACGATTTCGCGTTGCAGTCCTTGAAGTCTTTGATGTAGCACGAAACATTGACCGTCACTTCGGAGTTCAGCTCCGCAGCGGCTATGCCGGTCAGGTAGCCGCCGGTCAGGCGCACCTTGTGCTCACCGTTCTCCGCGCTGAAGCGCAGGACGAACAGTTCGCCCTTGCCCGCAGCCTTCTCGGCCGCAAAGGTCAAGGTGAGCTTGCCCTCCTCGGCGTTTACGGCAATGCGCGGCGCTTTCTGCCACGCCTCACCTGCAAGCACTTCGACGAAGGTCAGTTCGCCGTCGTACTCGAAGGTCAGCTTGCCGTCGGTGATGGCGCGCTCGTCGTTGTTGTCCACAACGATCTCAACGACCTCGGTGTGCGCAGCGTTCGCGTTCGGCGCGCGCAGCGAAACGGCCGCAGGCGTCGTTCCCGTGAGCTTCACGGAAGAAGCGAGCTTCGCGTTTTCGATGCCGGTCAGATAGCCGCCGGTCAGGGAAACTTCGAACTCGCCTTCCCGCTCGACGCGGAAGGTAAGCGTGAACACTTCGCCCTTCGCCGCAGCTTTCTCTGCCGCAAAGGTCAGCGTGAGCGCACCCTGCTGTTCCGTGTTGAGGCTCATGCGCGGTGCTTTCGTCCACGCAGCGCCTTCGGACACGTCGAGGAGCGTCAGGCCGTCGGCGTAGCGGAGCGTCAGCTTGCCGTCGGTCACGCGATCGGCGACGTTCGCGTCGATGGCGACCGTGAGGGTCTGGCCCGCATGGCAAAGTGCATCGTCCGCACGGAGCGACAGTGTTGCTTCATCCGCCGTGGTGGCAAACGCCGTGACGCCCATGCCGAGCAGCATGGACAGCGTCAGAACCAGACTCAGAAGCAACCGTACGTTCTTTCTCATAAGATACCTCCTTATCAAGATTCCGCCTCGCGGCGCACCCGCTTCTCCGGCGCGGGCGCATACAAGGCGTTGTCGTTCGGGCTGCTTCCATCCGCAATGCAAAACTCCGCAGCCTTCACATATCTGTCAAGATTTTGCCACAATTTCGAGAAAAAGTCAACACAAAATTCATATTTGAAAACCAAAAATCAAAAAAATCAACAGATTATCCAAATACACAGCTAATCGATTGGTCAATTTGCCAAATTGAAAAATCCCTCCCGTTTTTCGCGCCGGGAAGCGCGATTTTTTCCGGTTTCCGCGCAAAAAAATCGGCGATTTTTTCCCGTTTTTTCGCGTTTTCGGAAAATGACGCGCTTTCCCTTCGGTTTTCATCATTCGTTTTCCGCAAAAGATTCCCGAAGAAGCGCCGCGGGAAATCTTTGAAAATTCAGAAAAAATCGGCAAATTATGCAATGTAACGCGCACAAGGCAACGGGAATACGCAACGTAAAACGAAAAAAGCTCCCCACGCAGGCCGCGTGAGGAGCAAAACGCTTTTTACTTTGCGATCTCGCGGGCGACGAAGACGCCGCTGGCCGAGGCATGAGAAAGGGAGTGGGTGATGCCGCTGCCGTCGCCGATGATATAAAGGCCGGCATACGGGCTTTCCAGCTTTTCGCTCACCTGCACTTCCATATTATAGAACTTGACTTCCACACCGTAGAGCAGCGTGTCGTCATTGGCCGTGCCGGGGGCGACCTTGTCGAGCGCGTAGATCATTTCGATGATGCCGTCTAAGATGCGCTTGGGAAGCACGAGGCTCAAGTCGCCCGGCGTTGCGCTCAAAGTGGGCGTAACAAACGCCTCTTCGATGCGGTTGGGCGTGGAGCGGCGGCCGCGAATGAGGTCGCCGAAGCGCTGGACAATCACGCCGCCGCCGAGCATATTGCTCAGGCGGGCGATGGACTCGCCATAGCCGTTGGAGTCTTTGAACGGCTCGGAGAAATGCTTGGCAACGAGCAGGGCGAAGTTCGTGTTGTCCGTCTGCTTTGCGGGGTCTTCGTAGCTGTGGCCGTTGACGGTGATGATGCCGTTGGTATTTTCCGTGACCACCGCGCCCTTGGGGTTCATGCAGAAAGTGCGCACGCGGTCGCCATACTGCTTCGTGCGGTAGACGATTTTGCTTTCATAAAGCTCATCGGTCAGGTGGGCAAAGACCGCCGCCGGAAGCTCCACGCGCACGCCGAGATCCACGCGGTTGGAGAATGTCGGAATATTCAGCTCGCGGCAAACCCGCTCCATCCATTTGCTTCCGCTTCTGCCGACGGAGACGACGCACTGTTCGCAGGTGTAAGACGCGTCCGCGCACACCGCGCGGTATCCCCCGCCCTGCATCACCTCAATCGACTGCACGGGCGTGTCGAAGAAGAAGCGCACCTTGTCTTTGAGCGCGTTGTAGAGGTTTTCCAATACAATATAATTGATGTCCGTGCCGAGATGGCGGACGGAGGCGTCGAGCAGGTGCAAGTCGTTGCGGATGCAAAGGGTTTTAAGCTGCGTTCCGGCGGTGGAGTAGAGCTTCGTGCCCTCGCCGCCATAGCGCAGGTTGATCTCATCGACATATTGCATGAGCTCGAGCGCCTGCTTTTTGCCGATGCGCTCATAGAGCGTGCCGCCGAAGTCGTTTGTAATGTTGTATTTTCCGTCGGAGAACGCGCCCGCGCCGCCGAAGCCGCTCATGATGCTGCAACGCTTGCAGCCGACGCAGCTTTTGACCTTTACGCCGTCGATGGGGCAGCGGCGCTTGTCGAGCGCGTAGCCCGCCTCAAATACCGCCACATTCATCTTCGGGCTGCGCTGCATGAGCTCGTATGCAGCGAAAATACCGCCGGGGCCCGCACCGATAATAATCACATCAAAATCCATAGTTTACTCCGTTTGCACTGATTTTCCCGCAGAAAATCCGCCGCCCGCATGGGCGGCGGAGCTTGTGGCACGCCGGAAGGGACTCGAACCCCCAACCCTCAGAACCGGAATCTGATGCTCTATCCATTGAGCCACCGGCGCATTTCCAAAGGGGATTATAGCACCTCGCGGGCAAAAAGTAAAGCGAATTTTCCCGCGAAGCGCAATTTTTTCCGAAAACCGCGCGGAGGCGAAGCGCGGTTTTCAGCGATATTCGACCGAAAGCCCCTTTTGATGCAGGGGGTTGATTTCCAGACGCACTTCGTCGCCGACTTGGACATCCAGCCCCGTCACGTCCACCGCGCAGTGCAGCATCCCGACAAGGCCGATGACGCGGCATTTTCTGCCGCCGATGGTCACATAGGTCGCGTTTCCGCGGAAAAGCGCGCGCACGTCGCCCAAAATTGCCCGAAGCGCGTCGCGCTTGCGGTTTAAGTCGGGCTTCATGCTAAGGCGCAGGCCGTGGTAGTAGCCGACGGGAACGATCGCCGCGACAGAGTCGCGCTTTGCGCGCCACACGGCGCTGTAACCGGTGGTGCTGCCCTTGGGAAGATCATGCAGCTCGTCCACGCGGGCAAGGCAGTAGCCCACGGGGCTGAGGTCGTTTTTCACGGCCACGCGCCCCAAAAGCGCCGAGCCGAGGCGCACCGCGTCGCAGTGCATCTCGTCAAATCGCAAAAAGGCCGAGGAATTGCAGCAGTGCAGCGTTCCCGTGTCAAATCCCGCGCTTTGCAGCGCCTGCACGGCGTTTTGAAATGCGGCAAATTCGCGGCGCGTAAGCGCCTCGTCGCCGTAGGCGCAGTTAAAATGCGTGTAAACGCCGCAAACTTTCAGTTCTTTTGTTTCAAAGACCGCCCGCATCTGCGAAAGCTCGTCCGGACGGAAGCCGAAGCGACCCATGCCCGTGTCGATTTTCAGATGGACGCGCACGGGCGCGCCGCATTGCTTCGCAACCGCCGCAATCGCCGCGCGGCTTTGCTCGCTGCCGACGGTCAAAATCACGCCGAGCCGCGCAAGGGCGTAAAGCTCAGTTTCCTCGCAGGTGGCACGCAGCATCAGAATTTCGGCGGAATTGAATCCGTTTTCCCGCAGAAGCGCCGCCTCGCGCAGCTGCGTCACGCAAAAGCGGTCAATCCCCTCTTCGCGCAAAATGCGCGCAAGAGGAAGCGCGCCGAGGCCGTAGCCGTCGCCCTTGAGGACTGCCCAGATCTGCGCCTTTCCCGCACGCGCGCGCAGCGCGCGGATGTTCTGCACCAGCGCTTCGCGCTCGACGATATAGCTGCTCATTGCGTTTGCTCCTCGGCCGACGCGCCGCGATGCTTCAAGCGGAACAGGCGCGAAATGACCCATTTATAGGCCAGACTTCCCTTTTCCGCGACAAAATGCGCAAAGCGGCTTAAAACGATGTCGTATTCGCCGACAAACTCGGTAAATTCGCCGTTAAATCCCTTTTTGAAGCGATACAGGCCGTAGTGCGGGCTGTTTTCGTCCAAATCGCCCGAAACGCCGCGAAAATC
>CAZGOO010000007.1:0-8050 GCA_964527505.1 uncultured Oscillospiraceae bacterium
GGTGCTTCCTTGAACAGTTCACCCCTCCTCGGGGAAAAATTCGCGGGCGAAATCGACATTTGCGACCTGAAAGGTTTTTCCGTCAAGATAGGCAAGCCCCTCGGCGTCGGTGGTGAAGCGGAAAGTTAATTTATAGGAGTAAAGCGCCTGATAGTCCCGCCCGAAGCGCTTGTCGGCCTTGCCGTATTTCCCGTCGCCGAGCAGCGGATGGCCGGCGTGGGCAAACTGCGCGCGAATTTGGTGCGTGCGGCCGGTGACGAGCTCGCACTCGACGAGCGAAAGCCCGCCTCGGCTTTGCAGCACGCGGTAGCGTGTCTCGCAGCTTTTCGAGCCTTTTTGCGGCGCGTCGGTCACAAACACGCGGTTTTTGACCGCATCCTTAAATAAATACCCCTTGAGCGCGCCCTCGCGCGGCTTGGGCGTGCCCTCGACAATGGCAAGATAGCGCTTGTCGAGCTCGCGGTCGCGAATTTTTTGGTTCAAAACGCGCAGCGCCTCGGCGGTTTTGGCGGCGATGACGATGCCGCCGGTGTTGCGGTCGATGCGGTTGCACAAGGCGGGCGTAAAGCTGCGCTCTTCGCGCGGGCGCCACTCGCCCTTGGCATAGAGATAGGCGAGGATGTGGTCGATGAGGGTTTTGCCGTACTCCGCGCCGTCGTGCGGGTGGACGGCCAGCCCCGGGCGCTTATCGACGAGCAGAATGTTTTCGTCCTCATAGACGATGTTCAATTTCGGTGCGCTGACGGTCAGGTAGGCATTCTCTTCGGAGGGACGGTCGAAAAATTCGTCGTTGATATAAAGCTGCAAAACGTCGCCCTCGTTGAGCCGCGTATTGCGCTCGGCGCGCGCGCCGTTGCACTTGATGCGCTTGAGCCGCAGATATTTCTGCGCCAGAGACGCCGGAAGCAGGGGAACGGCTTTGGCAAGGTAGCGGTCGAGCCGCTGGCCGGCGTCGTTTTTTCCGATAGTCAGTTCTTTCACGGGGCATTTCTCCCTTCCGTGCTATTATTCTGCAAGGGAGGCGGAAAGTCAAGAGAATTTCCGAAAAAAAGATGAAAAATGATTTGACAAACGGCGTTTTGCGCAGTATAATAGCAGACGCACGACTATGGAACGGGGGATTCGTATGCTTTTCAGCCTCATAAAGCTCCTCCGCACACCCGACGGCGTACTTCCGTTTCGCACGGAGCTCGACCTGAGCGACCTGACGTTCGGCTCCTGCCGTCCGGTCACGGAGCCGGTCGTGTGCGAGGGGACAATACGCAACACCGCCGGCGTTTTGGTGCTCACGGCGCAGCTCTCCACCCGACTGCACGCCGTCTGCGACCGCTGCGCCTGTGAATTTACGCGGGAGGTTTCCTATCCCGTGCGCGCGGTGCTCGTGACCGACTCGGAAAACGAGGACGACGAGTGGACGTTCGCGGTAGACCCCGAAGGGGCCGACCTCGACGAAGTGCTCACCACCGCGTTTGTGCTTCTGATGGACTCCAAGCTGCTGTGCAGACCCGATTGCAAAGGGCTGTGCTTCCGCTGCGGAAGAAATCTCAACGACGGCCCGTGCGCGTGCCGCCCCGAAGCCGATCCCCGTTTGGCTGTCTTGGGACAGCTTTTGAAGGATAAGTAATTTTTTTCACTCTGACCAAGGAGGTGTCATTCATGGCTGTTCCGAAGTGTAAGGTTTCCAAGGCGAGACGGGATAAAAGACGCAGCTCGCATTGGAAGCTCTCCATCCCCGGCGTTGTCGCCTGCCCGAAGTGCGGCGAGCCGCGCCTGCCGCACAGAGCCTGCAAAAACTGCGGTACCTACAATGGCCGCGAGGTTCTCCCTGCTGCGGAAGCGAACTGAAGCGAATGAGGAAACGAGGAGCGCATCGGCGCTCCTCTTTTCTTATCCGCGCGCAGTGCGACTTTTTGGTTGCATTTTCGAGCAGGATGTGGCATAATATACGAAGAATTTGCAAATGAGCGCGCCATGCGCGCGTTTTTGAGAGGAGAGATCCCTATGCCGAAGCCTCTGGTTGCCATTGTCGGGCGGCCGAACGTGGGCAAATCGATGCTCTTTAACAAGCTGACCGGAAAACGCACCGCCATCGTGGAGGACACGCCCGGCGTGACCCGCGACCGCATCTACGGAAGCTGCGACTGGAACGGCCGCGACTTCGACCTTGTCGATACCGGCGGCATCGAGCCGAATACCGACAGCGAAATGCTGCAATTTATGCGCCGTCAGGCGGAGATCGCCATTGCCACCGCCGATGCGATCGTAATGGTCGCGGATGTCCGCGTGGGCGTCACGGCGGCCGATCAGGATGTGGCGGCGATGCTTCTGCGCAGCCGCAAGCCCGTGTGCCTTGCGGTAAACAAGTGCGACTCCGTCGGTGCGACCGACCCCGCCTTTTACGAGTTCTACGGCCTCGGAATCGGCGACTGCTTTGAAGTATCCGCCGTCCACGGCCACGGCACGGACGAGCTGCTTGACTGGTGCGTGGAGCAGTTCCCCGAGCAGATGCAGCGCGAGGACGAGGGGGAAGTCATCTCCGTGGCCATCGTCGGTCGGCCGAACGTGGGCAAATCGAGCCTGCTTAACCGCATTCTCGGCGAGCAGCGCGTAATCGTCTCGAATGTGGCGGGCACCACGCGCGACGCCATCGACTCCGAATTTGAAAACGAATCGGGCAAATTCCGCTTTATCGACACGGCGGGAATGCGCCGCAAGTCCAAAGTGGACGACGCGATTGAGAAATATTCCAACCTGCGCTCCGTCTCGGCCATCGAGCGGGCGGACGTGTGCCTGATGCTCATCGACGCGAACGACGGCGTGACCGAACAGGACACGAAAATCGCGGGGCTTGTCCACGAAGCGGGCAAGGCGTGCATCTTGGTCGTCAACAAGTGGGACCTTGTCGAAAAAGAGACGAACACGATGAACGAAATGACCGCGAAAATTCGGCAGGACTTGGGCTATATGAGCTACGCGCCCGTGCTCTTCATCTCCGCCCTGACGGGGCAGAGAGTCAATAAGCTCTTTGAGCTCATCACCTATGTGGCGAACCAAAACGCGATGCGCGTCACGACCGGTATGCTCAATAATATCTTAGAGGACGCGACCGCCCGCGTGCAGCCGCCGACGGACAAGGGCCGCAGGCTGAAAATTTACTACATTACGCAAGTCGGCGTCAAGCCGCCGCACTTCGTATTCTTCTGCAACGACGCGCGGCTCTTCCATTTCTCCTATCAGCGCTATCTGGAAAACCAGATTCGCGCCGTGTTCGGTCTGGAGGGCACGCCCGTGCGCATTACGATTCGCCAGAAGGGCGATAAGGAGGAATAAGCCGTGCTCATCCGCATCCTCGCCGTGCTGGCCGTGGGCTATGTGCTCGGCTGCGTCAACGGCGCGATCGTGATTTCCCATCTCTGGAAGCAGGAAGATGTGCGCAAGCAGGGCAGCGGCAACGCGGGTCTGACGAATTTTCTGCGCAGCTACGGCGGCTGGGCGACGGTTCTGGTCGCACTGGTGGATGTCGGCAAGGTCGTCTTGGCGTGCGCCATTGCCGTGCCGATTTTGCCGCAGCAGCCGGAGCTTGCGAAAATGCTCGCGGGCTTTGCCGCGCAGCTCGGGCATATTTTCCCCGCGCCTTACGGCTTCCGCGGCGGCAAGGGAATTTTGTCCGCAGGCGCGCTGGCGCTTGTGATGGACTGGCGCATTTTTCTGATTCTCTTTGGCATTTTTCTTCTGGCCTACCTTACCACGGGCTATGTTTCGCTGGGCTCGCTCCTTGCGGCGGCAAGTTACGGCGTTTTGTTCGGCATCTTCTTTACCGAGCAGCCGCAAATCTGGGGCATTGCGATTGCAATGGCGCTTCTGGCGATTTTCATGCATCGGCAGAACATCGTCCGTTTGCTTCACGGGCAGGAGCGCAAGACCCGCCTGAGAAAGCCGAAGGAGGAAGACCGATGAGGGCACTGGTCGCCGGAAACGGCGCATGGGGCACGGCTCTGGCCTTGGCGCTGGTGCGAAACGGGCATGAAGTGACCCTCTGGTCGCACAGCGCCGCGCGCTGCGCCGCCCTCTGCCAAACGCACGAAAACCCCTATCTTCCCGGCGTTCGTCTGCCGGAGGAACTGCGCTTTACCGCGCGGGAGGAAGAGGCGAAAAGCGCGGAGCTGCTGGTTTTCGCCGTGCCGTCTTTTGCCGTGCGCGAGACGGCCGGGCGCTTCGCGCCCTGCTTATCGGACGATTGCGTGCTCGTTTCCGCCGCGAAAGGCATCGAGCTGCACACGGGGCTGCGCATGAGCCAGATCATCTCGCAGGAGACGGGCAAAACCGTCGTGGCGCTCTCGGGGCCGTCGCACGCAGAGGAAGTCAGCCGCGCCATCCCCACGGGCGTGGTGGCCGCCTGCGCCGACCGCGCGCTTGCCGAAAAGGTGCAAAGCGCGTTTATGAGCGAGCGCCTGCGTGTTTACACCGGCCCCGACATCGTCGGCGTGGAGCTCGGCGCGGCGTTTAAGAACGTCATCGCGCTCTGCGCGGGCATCTGCGACGGCATGGGCTACGGCGACAACGCCAAGGCGCTTTTAATGACGCGCGGCCTGAGCGAAGTTGCGCGACTGGGCATGGCCATGGGCGCGCGCCGCGAGACTTTGGCGGGACTTTCGGGCGTGGGCGATTTGATCGTTACCTGCACGTCCATGCACTCGAGAAACCGCCGCGCGGGCATTCTCATCGGGCAGGGCGTAGAGGTGCAGGAGGCCATGCGGCAGGTCGGCGCGGTCGTTGAGGGCTACTACGCCACCGCGTCCACGGCCGAGCTTGCGGGGCGCTTTGCGGTGGATATGCCCATCACGCGCGCGGCTTACCGCGTGCTTTACGAGGGCGGAAGCCCGCATGAGGCGCTCGACGAGCTGATGCTTCGCCAGAAGGCGACCGAAATTGAAAATGTGGAGTGGGCAAAATGAAAATCGACCGAAAAAAAGAGCTGTTACGCTCGGCAAAATTCGTGCTGTTTTCCGCTTCGGCGGGCATCATCCAGCTCGGCTCGTTCACGCTCCTGTTTGAGCTGCTGCATTTGAGCGAGTGGCTGAGCTATCTCATTTCGCTGGTTTTGTCGGTGGTGTGGAATTTCACGCTCAATCGCCGCTTTACCTTCCACTCGGCAAACAACGTGCCCGTGGCGATGCTCAAGGTTGCAGCGTTTTACGCAGTCTTTACCCCCGCGTCCACCGCGCTCGAGGCGTGGCTGACGGGCGCACTCGGCTGGAACGGCTATCTCGTGACGGCGATCAACATGATTTTGAATTTCGTGCTGGAATTTCTCTACGACCGCTTCGTGGTCTTCCGCAACAGCATCGATACCCGAGAATAAAATCCGACGCACCGTTTGCTTTCTTCGCAAACGGTGCGTTTTGTCCATTGAAATGCGGCTTTTTCGGTGGTATACTGCGAAAAAACGAAGGGAAGTGTGCCTGTGGAAAAGTTCGCCGCGCTTTGTGCGCTGTTTCTGCTCGGAAGTATGCTCGGATGGGTCACGGAGCTTCTGTTCCGCCGCACCGTCCATGGCAAATGGGTCAACCCCGGCTTTCTCAATGGGCCGTGGCTCCCGCTCTACGGCAGCGGGATTCTGGCGCTGTATGCGCTTTGCAGCCTGAAACTCCCCGAAGCCCTTTCGCCCACGGCGGCGCTTGCAGTGCGTATCGCGCTCATCGCCGTGGCGATGACGGGCATCGAATATGTCACGGGGCTGATTTTCACGCGCTGCTTCCGCGTGCGCCTGTGGGACTACTCCACGCGCCCGGGCAATATTGACGGCATCATCTGCCCGCTCTTTAGCCTTATCTGGGCGGCGGCGGGCGCGGCATATGCGCTGCTGCTTCACGAACCGCTGACGCATTTCGTGCAGTGGCTCGGCGCGCATCCTTTGGTGCATTTTCTGACGGGGATTCTCCTCGGCGTGTGGCTCGTGGATGTTTGGGACTCCTTCCGTCTGGCGGCGAAGCTGCGCGCGCTTGCCAAGGAGCGGCGGCTGCAAATCCGCTATGAGTCGCTCAAGCTCTCCATGTGGAAAAGCGCGAAGGAAAACCGCCTGCGTCGGCATTTTCTTCTGCCGCTGCACACCTCCGGCTCTCTGCGCGCCGATGTGGAGCGCTACCTTGCCGAGCTGAAAGAAAAATCGCCCCGCAGAAAGAAACGGCGCGGCGAATGAAAAAACAAAAGCAGGACGAAAATTTCGTCCTGCTTTTTTGCGGCGCATCAGATAGCGCGCTCAACCTTATTGGAACGGAGGCATCTCGTACAGACGTACACATGGCGGGGAGAACCGTCAACGATCGCTTTTACGCGCTTTACGTTGGGCTTCCAAGCTCTGTTGGAGCGACGGTGGGAGTGGGAGACTTTGATGCCGAACGTCACACCCTTACCGCAAAAATCGCACTTTGCCAATTGCTGCACCTCCAATCGTTGAAAAAATCGGCTTTGCGCGGCGTTGCCACGCAGACGAAAGATATAATAGCAAAGTTTGCGCCAAAATGCAAGAGAAATTTTTGAAAAAAATAATTTTTTCGCAAATTTCCGTCGGTACTTGCCAAAAGGCGCGCAAACGGATATAATGAGCGCAGAAACCGATTGCGTGGAGGCGATTGCAATGGATACTTACAGCGTGGCTTTGTCGCAGGTGGCGCAGGCGTTTCGCCTGACGGAGCGCTATGCTTCGAGCGATTTTTCCGCCGTGCGCGTCACGGTGGAAGAGGTCATGCGCCCCGGGCTGGCGCTGAGCGGATTTTTCGCCCATTTCGAGCCCCTGCGCATTCAAATCATCGGCAATGCCGAGGCGACCTACCTTGCCTCGCTCGACCGCGCGCGGCGGCTGGAAATTTTCGACCGCCTCTTTTCCTATAAAATCCCCGCGCTGCTCTTTGCGCGCAACATCGAGCCCCAGCCCGAGTGCATCGAGATGGCGAAAAAGCACGATGTGAGCATCCTTTGCAGCGTCGAGGCGACGAGCTACCTTGTTTCGGGGCTGATCGCCTACCTCAAAGACGCGCTGGCTCCGCGCATCACGCGCCACGGCGTTCTGGTGGAGGTTTACGGCGAGGGACTGCTGCTCATGGGCGAAAGCGGCATCGGCAAGAGCGAAACGGCGGCGGAGCTGCTCAAGCGCGGGCATCGGCTCATCGCCGACGACGCGGTGGAAATTCGCAAAGTGTCCGATAACAGCCTGCTCGGCACCTCACCGGAGCTGATTCGCAACTATATCGAAATTCGCGGCATCGGCGTCATTAACGTTGCCAAGCTCTTCGGCATGGCGTCCATTAAAAACGAAACGGCGATCAACATGGTCGTGAACATCGTTCCGTGGAGCGACGACCGCGTGTATGACCGACTGGGGCTGGAGGAGCAGTATATCGATTTGCTCGGGGTCAAGGTGCCGGCTTTGACCATTCCCATCAAGCCCGGGCGCAACCTTGCCGTCATTCTGGAGATCGCCGCAATGAACAACCGCCAGAAAATGATGGGCTACAACGCCGCCGCGGAATTTACCGAGCAGATCAACCGCCACTTTGACACCGTGGGCAACGGGCAGAATTTTTAAGCATTCGGGCATCGGAAAAACGGTGCCCGAATTTTTCTTGCGTCGCGCGATTCGGTGTGCTATACTATATAATAGGTAAGTATAAAAATTCGGAGGGAACGAAATGGAAGCGATGCAGGCATTTTACGAGGCGCTCGGCGCTTTTCTGCCCCCTTTTGCCCTGTTAAGGGAGGAACCGCTGGCAAAACACACCTCTTTTCGCATCGGCGGGCCTGCCGAACTGATGATTTTTCCGCGCAGCGAGCAGGAGCTTGCGCGCGTGTTTCAAACCGCCGCGGAATTTGACATTTCTCTGCGGATTCTGGGCGCGGGGACGAATGTGCTCGCGCCGGATGCGGGCGTGCGCGGCGCGGTGGTCGTCACGCGCGAGACTTTATCGGGCCTTGCCCTGCTTGACGGCACGCACATCCGCGCGGCGGCGGGCATGAGCCTTGCGCAGACGGCGATGTTTGCCGCGCGCAACGG
>CAZGOO010000007.1:8150-12462 GCA_964527505.1 uncultured Oscillospiraceae bacterium
CTCATCGACGCGGCGGGATTAAAAGGCGTGTCGGTCGGCGGCGCGGCCGTCTCGCAGAAGCACGCGGGTTTTGTTGTGAATCTCGGCGGCGCGACGGCGCAGGATGTTTTGGCGCTTCTGGAACTGGTGCAGCGCCGCGTTCTGGAAACGAGCGGCATCCGGCTTGAGCCGGAAATTCGCCTCTGGTCGGAGGAATAATGCGATGTCTTTTTCCGCAAACGTAAAAACCGAGCTTTGCCGCTGCGAGCCCGTTCGGGGCTGCTGCGCGCGGGCGGAGCTTCTGGGCGTCCTGCTCTACGCCAACACCTTCAGCCGCGACGGCATCCGCATCGTCACGGAAAACCGCGAATTCGGCGCGCGTCTGCCGAGACTGCTCTATCACGGCGCGGGCTTGAGCTTCGACCTTTTGCCCGACGAAACGCCGGGCAAGCGCAACTACTGCGTCACCGACCCGCAGAAAATCGCCGAAATTTTCAACCGCTGCGGTTTTTCCGCCGAAAGCAGCCTCGCTTTGCACGTCAACTTGGCGCTGCTCGAGCGCGAATGCTGCCGAAAGGCGTTTCTTCGCGGCGCGTTTTTGGCCGGAGGCTCCGTCACCGACCCCGAAAAGCGCTATCACCTCGAGCTTTCCACCACCCACCGCAAGGTCAGCCGCGAGACGGAGGCGCTTATGGCCGAGATGGATTTGCCGCCGAAGCAGACCGAGCGCAAGGGCAGCAGCGTCCTGTATCTCAAGCAGAGCGACGCCATTGAGGATTTTTTGGCGCTCATCGGCGCGCCTGTGAGCGCGATGGCGGTGATGCAGGCGAAAATCGAAAAGGAATGGCGCAACACCGCCAACCGCAAAACGAACTGCGATGCGGCGAATGTGGACAAGACCGTCTGCGCCGCGCAGGAGCAGATTGCCGCCATCCGAAAGTTGCAGCAAGCGGGGCAGGCGCTTCCCGAAAAATTGCAGGAGACGGCGCGCGTGCGCATGGAGCACCCCGAAGCCACGCTCGGCGAATTGGCGGAGCTGCACACGCCGCCTCTGAGCAAGTCCGCCGTCAACCATCGTCTGCGCAAGCTCGCGGCGCTTGCCGCGCAGGAGGAAGAGTAACATGGCATTTGCGCATCTTCATGTCCACACGGAATACAGCCTGCTCGACGGCGCGTGCCGCATCGAAAAGCTCGTGCAGCGCGCGGCGGAGCTCGGGCAGACGGCCCTTGCCATCACCGACCACGGGGTCATGTACGGCGTGATCGATTTTTACCGCGCGGCCAAGGCGGCGGGCATCAAGCCCGTCATCGGCTGCGAGGTCTATGTTGCGCCGCGAAAGCGCACCGACCGCGTCCACGGCATCGACGGCGAGGCGCGGCACTTGGTTTTGCTCTGCGAAAACGAAACGGGCTACAAAAATTTGAGCTATCTTGTCTCCATGGGCTTTTTGGAGGGCTTTTACGGCAAGCCCCGCGTCGATTTGGAGCTTTTGCGCGCCCATTCGGAGGGGTTAATTGCCCTTTCCGCGTGCCTTGCGGGGCAGATCCCGCGCCTTTTGCGCGCGAACGACTACGAGGGCGCAAAAAAGTATGCCATGGAGCTTTCCGAAATTTTCGGCGAGGGGAATTTTTATCTGGAATTGCAGGACCACGGCATCCCCGAGCAGCGCGAGGTCAACCGCGGGCTTGTGCGCCTGTCAAAAGAGACGGGGCTGCCGCTTGTGGCCACGAACGACGCGCACTATCTCACCCGCGCCGACAGCTATATCCAAGATGTGCTTCTTTGCATCCAGACGGGCAAAACCGTGGAAGACCCCGAGCGGATGCGCTTTGAAACGCAGGAATTTTATCTCAAATCCGAAGAGGAAATGCGCGCGCTTTTCCCGAATCTTCCCGAGGCGATTGAAAACACGCAGAAAATCGCCGACCGCTGCAACATGGACTTCACTTTCGGCACCTACCATCTGCCGGAGTATCTGCCGCCCGACGGCTCGACGCCCGCGCAGTATTTCCGCAAACTCTGCGCCGAGGGCTTCGCCGAGCGCTACATAGACCCGCCCGAGAGCTATCGCGAGCGGCTGGAATACGAAATGGGCGTTATCGAGCGCATGGGCTATGTGGAATACTACCTCATCGTCTGGGATTTTATCCGCTGGGCGAAAAACGAGGGCATTCCCGTCGGCCCCGGGCGCGGTTCGGGCGCGGCGTCCATCGCGGCGTACTGTATGCACATTACCGAGATCGACCCGATGAAATATGCGCTCATTTTCGAGCGCTTCCTCAACCCCGAGCGCGTAAGTATGCCCGATTTCGACACGGATTTCTGTCAGGAGCGGCGCGGCGAGGTGATTGACTATGTGATGCGCAAATACGGCAAAGACCGCGTGGCGCAGATTGTTACCTTCGGCACCATGGCCGCGCGCGCGGCGATTCGCGACGTCGGGCGGGCGCTCAACTTCACCTACGCCGAGACGGACGCGGTGGCAAAGCTCATCCCCACGACCCTGCACATGACGCTCGACGAAGCGCTGCGCGTCTCGCCGAAGCTCAAGGAGGTCTACGAGGGCGACGAGCGCGTGCGCAAGCTCATCGATACCGCCCGCGCGCTGGAAGGAATGCCCCGCAACACCTCCACCCACGCGGCGGGCGTGGTTATCACGAAAAATCCCGTGAGCGACTATGTGCCCCTTGCGCGCAACGACGAGACGATCGTCACGCAGTTTACCATGACCACGGTCGAGGAACTCGGACTTCTCAAAATGGACTTTCTAGGGCTGCGCAACCTGACCGTTATTGACGACGCGCAGCGCATGATTCGCCGCCATACGCCCGAATTTTCCATGAAAAACATCCCCGATGACGACGCCGAGACATTCCAAATGCTCTCCGAGGGCAAAACGGCGGGCGTGTTCCAGTTGGAGTCTGCGGGCATGACGGGCGTGTGCGTGAGTATGCGCGCAAGCTCCATCGAAGATATCACGGCCATCGTGGCGCTCTATCGCCCGGGGCCGATGGATTCCATCCCGAAATTTATCGCAAACAAGTTAGACCCGTCGAAAGTGACCTACAAAACGCCGCTTTTGGAGCCGATTTTGAAAGTGACTTACGGCTGCATCGTCTATCAGGAGCAGGTCATTCAGATTTTCCGCGCGCTCGGCGGCTACACGATGGGGCAGGCGGACAACATCCGCCGCGCCATTTCCAAGAAAAAGATGAAAGTCATCGAGGCCGAGCGCAAAACCTTTGTCTACGGCGATGAAAGCGCGGGCATTGCCGGCTGCATCGCCAACGGTGTGAGCGAAGCGGCGGCGCAGTCGATTTATGACGAAATCGTCGATTTCGCGAACTACGCCTTTAATAAGGCGCACGCGGTGTGCTACGCGGTCGTGGCCTACCAGACGGCCTACTTAAAATGTCACTATCCCAAGGAATATATGGCGGCGCTTTTAACCTCCGTCCTCGACCGCACGGATAAGACCGCCGCCTACATTGCCGATTGCAAGGAGATGGGCATTGCGCTTTTGCACCCGGATGTGAACGCGTCGGAGGACGAATTTACCGTCGAAGAGGGCGGCATCCGCTTCGGTCTCGGCGCGGTGAAAAACATCGGCAGAGGACTCATTCGCCGCATGGTCGCAGAGCGCGAGGAAAATGGCGCCTTTACTTCGTTCGAGGATTTTGCCGAGCGGATGCAGGACACGGATTTCAACCGCCGCGCGGCGGAAAATCTCATCAAATGCGGCGCGATGGACGGCTTCGGGCTCAACCGCGCGCAGCTTCTGGCGGTGTATGAAAAGGTGCTCGACGCGGCCGCCGACCGCCGCAGGCGAAATCTTGCGGGGCAGATGATGCTCTTTGACATCCTGCCCGAGCAGCGCGCGCCGATCGACGCGCCGCCTTTGCAGGAGCTCGACCGAAAAGAGCTTATGGCGATGGAAAAAGAGACGATCGGCCTCTACCTTTCCGGCCACCCGATGGATGAGTACCGAAAGCTTTTGCGCGAGCGGGGCATTTACCCCATCGGCCGCATTTTGCGCTCCTTTGAAGAAAACGACGGCGCGTTTGCCGACGGGCAGAATGTGAAGCTGGCGGGCATCATCGAGTCGGTGCGCCTCAAGTCCACGCGCAACAATTCCACCATGGCCTATGTCGGCTTGGAGGACGACACGGGCGCAATGGAGCTTCTGGTTTTCGCGCGCGTCATCGCGCAAAGCGGCGAGATTTTGAAAGAAAACACGCCCGTGGTGGTCGAGGGGCGGCTGTCCGTGCGCGACGAAAAAGCGCCGCAGCTTCTGGCAAACGAATTTCGCCGCATCGACGAAACGCCGCAGCC
>CAZGOO010000008.1:0-11902 GCA_964527505.1 uncultured Oscillospiraceae bacterium
CATCCAGCATATCCTGAATGAAGCCTTTCGGTTCCATAAAACGACACTTCCTTTCCTGATTCCCATTATACCGCACGCGGCGGGATTTGACAACCGTTTTTCACGCTTCGCGGCAAATTCGCATAGATTGTTTTCAGAAAGGAGGCAACGATATGCTTCTTCCGATTCTGTTTGTCGGCGGCGACGCGCGAAGCGCCCATGCCGCCGAATATCTGAGAAAAAAGGGCGCGGAGGTACACGCGCACGCGCTTGCGGGATTGCCCGATGAGCCGCTGCCGGAGAAAATTTCCGCGCTGGCGCTCCCCTTTCCCTCGCTGCGCGCAGGTGTGCTGCGCGGAGATGCGCCCCTGCCCGTGGAAAATTTGCTCAAGCGGCTTGCGCCGGGCGCCGTCGTATTCGGCGGTGGGCTGAGCGGCCTGCCGAAAGGGAATTTTAAGGCAATCGACCTGCTCGGCTCGGAGCCGATGACCACAAAAAACGCGGCCCTGACCGCCGAAGCGGCGCTGCTTTTGGCGATGCAGACGCGCGCGGCGCCTCTTTGCGAGGCGCGCTGCCTTGTGGTCGGCTTCGGCCGCTGCGGAAAACTGCTTGCCGAAAAACTGCGCGCGCTCGGCGCGGAAGTGACGGTTGCGGCGAGAAATCCCGCCGATTTGGCGCTGCTGGGTGCCTTGGGCTTCGACGCGGTCGCGCTTTCGCGCATCTGCTGCGCGGGAAGCGCGTGCGTGCTGAACACCGTCCCCGCGCAGATTCTAAACGGCGCGTGCTTTACGGGCTTTTCCGGGCACTATTTTGAGCTTGCAAGCGCCCCGGGCGGCTTAACGCCGGAGGCAAAAGCGGCGCTCGGCAGTCGGTTCATAGACGCAGGCGCGCTTCCCGCGCGCTTCTTCCCCGCAGCGGCGGGCGCGCTCTACGGCGCGGCGATTTGGGAATCTATCAGGGAGGAACTGCCATGAAACCCGTCATCGGATTTGCCCTGTGCGGCTCGTTCTGCACATTTCACAAAACGCTCGAGGCGCTGCGCGCGCTCGCGCAAAGCTACACGGTCATCCCCATTGCCTCGGCAGCTTCCGCGCAGACGGACACGCGCTTCGGCCTTGCGGCGGACTTTCTTTCGCAAATTGAGGAAATTTGCGGCAGCAAAGTTTTGACTGAACTTCACGAAGTGGAGCCTTTCGGGCCGAAAAAGCAGTTGGAGCTGCTCGTCATCGCGCCCTGCACGGGAAATACGCTGGCCAAACTCTCGGCAGGCATCGCCGACACGGCCGTGACGCTTGCCTGCAAAGCGCATCTTAGAAACGCGCGGCCGGTCGTTTTGGCCGTATCGACGAACGACGGCCTTGCCGCGAACGCCGAGAGCATCGGCAGACTTCTTGCCCGTCGGCACTTCTACTTCGTCCCCTTCGGGCAGGACGCGCCCGAAGCAAAGCCTTACAGCCTCGTGGCCGATTTGTCCAAACTCCCCGAAACGGTCGCGCAGGCGCTCGTCGGGCGGCAAATCCAGCCGCTTTTGCTCGCGGGGCGCGCATAAAAGAATCGACCGCCGAAATTCGGCGGTCGGTTTGCGTTTTCAGGAGCTTTCTTTTCCGAGCAATCCGTCCTCCAACTGCTTGAGCACGCGGCGCACGGCTGCCTCGTCGGTCTGGTAATACACGCGGTTGTTCACCCGCTGCAAGTCGATGAGGCCGCAGGAAAAGAGCGCGTTTAAGTGCTTGGAGATCGTGCCGGAGGTGAGCTGCATTTCGTTGGCAAGCTCCAGCCCGTAACAGCTTCGCCCGGAGAGCTTGCGCAGAATTTCAAATTTGCTGCTGTCGCCGAGGATTTTCAGGATGTTCATCAGTTGCTCGCGCGTGTAGCGGCTGCCCTTGGGCGAAACGCCCGGGCAAATGAGCATTCCCGCGTTGATGACTTCCAATTTTTCATCCTGATAATAGTGCATCTGGTTGCAGCCGAGCCACCAGAAGCAGACGATCTGCCTTGGCGCGGGCGGCGCCTGCTCGCTCGTGACGCCCATCATCGTCAGCTTGCACTCTTCGTAGCCGTGCTCGGCGAAATACGCCTGCCAGCGCGCGATGGTCTGCTCGCGCAAATCGTCAAAGCGGCGCAAGACCGTCTCGAGCCGCTGCGCGATGGGGCGCATGAGAGTAATCAGCTCCGCAACGGACGCGTCGTAGTCGCTCAGCGCCTTATAAATCGTCCATTTGCAGCCGTCGCAGATCGCGCAGGCGTCAAGCTGGCGAAACAGGGACTCTCCCTGCTCGTTTTCCGCAAGCGGGACGAAACTGATGCCCGCGCGGTCGATGTCAAGCAGGCGGAAATGCTCCCAGCCGAGGCGCACCGTCTGTTCGTATTTGCGGCGGCATTCGGCAACGCTTTCGTCGAAATCGAAAATTTCGCGGTCGTAGAAAGAGCACAAGAGAATTTGCGCGAGGCACGCCCAGTCGCGTCCCGCATCCGGCTGAAGATTGCGGAAGAAATGTTGCAGCCGCGCGTCGCTGCGCTCCAAGTCGCGCGTGCTCTCTTCGAGAATCACTTCCAAGGCGTCGAGCACGGCGTCATAGTGCGCGCGGGCCTCCTGCGAGAGGCGGTCTCCCTGCCGAAGATAGAAATTGCGGCGAATGTTATCGAAGGTCTGGTTGTTTACGAATTTATAAAGCAGCTCCACCGTTTCCGAAAGGAGCGAATATTCGGGAATAATCTGCATTTCGGGTTCTTCCTTTTTCGGTTTGGATGCCCCTCGGGGCAAGGGGGTCGCAGACGAAGCTGCGACCCCCGAAAGGTGCGACTTATCGGATGATGAGGCTGTTGCAGATGAAGTTTTCGCCGATGGTGCAAACTTCCTGCATGGAGCCGCTGCCGATGTTGATGGTGTAGAGCGTGCCCTGCACCTTGCCGTTGCCGAGGTCGTCCACGCCGAGGTCGTGGATGACATAGTAGGTGTCATACACGGGGTCATAGACGAAGCTGCGGCTGTCGTAGTACATACCCCATTCATACATCGAGGTGTGCACAAGCTGCTCGCGCGTGCCGACGGCATTGAAGCACTCGTTCCATTCGTTCCACTCGAGCTGCACGCGCGAGAGGATGCTCGAGTACCAAGTGTCCACGCTCAAAGCGTAGCCGTCTTGCACCAAGAGGTTGCCCGGGCGGTAGCAGGGGTAGCTGTCGCCGTTTTCGATGTAGATTTCAATCACATCGCCCACGTTCATGAAGTCCCAAGTGACGTAGCTGTAACGTCCCTCGGCCTGAAGGTTGACCTCCACGATGGAGCTGTAAATCATGTAGATGCCGTTTTGGAAGTACAGGCCGTTCATCACGCCGAACAGGCGCCCGGTTTCGGCATCATAGGAAAGGTCGGTGATCTGCACGTCCACTTCCAGCGCCATTCCGTCCACCATCACATAGCGCGTCTGGCCAAGCAGGCCGTCGCCGAGCTTCGTGCGCTCGAAGGTTTCGGGGTCGATGGCGTAGAACACGCCCTCGGCGTCGAACGCGTAGATTACATCGCCCGCGTCGGTCGCCGCCATGATGGGCGAAAGCCCCGCTTCGTCGCGCTTGACCGTCATTTCGCCGGTCTTGGTGTCGATTTGCAGCCAGCGGCAGTTCGTCTCGTCATAGACATAGAACTTCTGCGCTTCTTCCAGAACGGTGACGGTGCAGATGTCCGAGTAGTCGCCCACATAGGCGGTGATTTCCACCGTGCCGGCGGCGTAGGCGGTCACGACGCCGTTTTCGTCAACGGTCGCAATCGTCTCGTCGCTCGAAGCATAGCGCACCTGCGCTTCAACCTTGGAAACGCTCACGGGCAGGACGGTCGCGTCAAGCGCGAGCGTCTCGCCCTTGACCATGGCCGCGCGCTCGGGCAGATGCACGCCGTTGGGCTCGACCGTCTCGGGAACCTTCGGCTCGACATCCGAATCGGGCATCGAGATAAGCGCCGTCATCTGGAAATAGGCATTGGCCACAAGGCCGAGGCTCGTGCGCGTGCCGGTTTCGAGGTCGATGGCCGAGAGGCTGCCGGTGGTGATGCGGTAAGCGGTCTGCGTCGTGAAGTCATAGTGCAGGCTCTGGAACACTTCCGAGCCGCCGCCGACATAGGCGATTTCCTCAAGCTCGAATGTGGTCTTATCCATTGTGCAGAGATTTCCGTCGCCGGTAATCACATAGAGCTTGCCGTCTGCGTCTGCGGTGACGGCGCGAAGGACTGTGTTGTAGCTTTGCAGGAGCGTCGTTTTTCCGGTTTCGAGGTCAATCTGGGCAATGCCGCCCGTGACCGTGCCACCGGAGACGACGGCGTAGAGCGCGCCCGTGGTGTAGTCGAAGGTCATGTCTCCGACCGTGTAGGGGATCTCTTCGGGAAGCACTTCCCGAATTTGCAGGGAGTCCGCGCCGAGGATCATCAGATGGTTCTTGTAGTCCTCGTCATCGGGGATGACGGCGTAGACGCTGCCGTTGTAGTAGGTCGCGGCGTAGGGCATTTGCAGCTCCCACTCGCTGATAACGGTGATTTCGCCCGGTCTTGCGGCGGGGAAGCGCACATACTTCATGCCGCCGACCACACCGTCGGAGATGAGGAAGGCATAGAGGTCAACCTCCATGTTCGCAACCTCCACCTGCGTCGTAAGCGTGGCCGCAAGCGCGCCCTGCGCGTCGTAAACTTCGGCGGTCACAGTGGTCTTGCCGACCGTCAGGCCGGAAATCACGCCGTCTTCGTCAATCTCGGCGATTTCGGGATTCTCCACGGTGTAGCGCACGGTGTACTCCGCGCTCCACGGGCGCACATCGAGGCCGATGTTCTTCGAGCCGTTCATCGCAAGGCGCACCGACTCGGGCAGGGTCACTTCCGTGATGGCCACATCGGGACGCGCCGGCTCGTTTTCGGGAATCTCAAACAGGCCCATGTTCATGGCCATGCCGGTGGACTCGGAAACGGTCTTGCCGATCTGGTCGAGCTTGACGCTCTGCGCGGTGAGGGCAAACTCCGTGTAGACATAGCCCCACTCCTCTTTTTCCTCGGCGGTGACATTCGGGCGGATCCAGTAGAGCGCGCCGTCGGCCGAAGCGTAGTAGAGCACGTCGGAATTGAGCGAATAAATCAGAGAGCCGAAGCTCGTGCAGCTCACGCCCGCAAGGTTCGTCCACGCGGCATCCGTCGGGAAGTCGTATTCATCGAGGCGGAACGAAGTGAGCTGAACGCCGTTGTTCGTGCCGAGCACATAGAAGCGGCCGTCTTGGTCGATCGTCATGCCGCCGATGGGCTCGCCGTAGAACATATCGAAGTAGGAAACGATCGTCTCAAGCTCGCCCGTGTGCGGGTTGACGCGGCAAAGGTCATAGGAACTGCCGGAGTAATTGATGGCATAGAAGTAGCCGTCGGCGTAGTTGTAGGCAAGGGCGTTTACTTGCAGCTTGCCGTCGCCGATGCGCAGGGTCTTGCCCGTGAGGGTCTTTGCATCGAGGCGGTAGAAGGCGCCGTCGCCGTCATAGGCATAGACGAAGCCGTCCACATAGGTCGCGGCGGTGATGCCGCTGCCGTAGCTCTGCGCGCCGGAGACGCTCTGCGCGCCCGCCGATGCCGAAACGTCAAAGCGCAGCCAAGAGTTGCTGGCGTTGTCGTCGGTGCCGTAGTCGTAAACATAGAGCGTGCCCTTCGGGTCAATTACCTGAACGCTGCAAGAAACGCTCTGCGCGCCGCAGGTGGCGGTGATTTGCACCATACCCTCCCGATGCGCGGTCACGACGCCCTTTTTGTCCACGCTTGCAATGCTTGCGTCGCTGCTCGACCAGACAAGTCCCTCGAGTTTTGCGAAATACGGCTCGGGCAGGCAGCGGAGCGTTGCCGTGCCGCCGACGCGGAGGGTCAATTCGTCATTTACAAGCTGCACGCCCGTAAGCGCCGCTTCGTCGGGGATGAGCGACTGCTCCGTTTCATAGGGCTTATAAAGGCCCGCGAGCTGGCTGTTGTATTCCGTCTCGCGCGAGGAGAGGATTTTGCCCGTGGTCTTGTCGATTTCCATGAGGGCGCTCGTTCCGTCGTAGCCCTGATAGCCCGCCCAGTAGAGCGTATCCGTCTCATGATCGACCGTCATCGACTGCTGATAGGCAGGCTTGTAGCCCGTCGCGCCGACGAAGGTGGCCACGGCCGTTTCCTTATCGATGGTGTACAGGTCGCCGTTTTCGGAATCGACGGTGTAAAGGACGCCGGAATTGTCGATGGCAAGCGTGAGCGCCTGCACGCCGTAGTCAAAGCCGGTAATCACGCCCAAATCCGTCACTTCGCCCGTCAGGTAGTCCACGGTCATCAGGTGTCCGCCGCTGCCGGGGCCCATCTGAAGCGACTCATCGGTGACAACATAGAGTTTGCCCGTGGTGTAGTCCAGCGCCATATCCAAAGGCGCGTAGGAATAGGTCATTTCATAGATGAAGTCGCCGTAGTCAATCGCTTCGACGATTTCGAGATTGCCGAGGGACATTCTCGTCCAGTCGCCGGACTTCATCGCGAAAATTTCGCCGTTGGCGTCGATGGCGATGATGTAGCCGTCCACGTACTCTGCCGCGTACACAGCCGTCTCGCCCGAATCGGAGGCATAGGTGTGCATGAGCAGCTTCGAGGGGTCGGTGAAAGAGTGCCAGCCGTTGTAGCCCTCGGTGAGCATGATGTTGCCGTCAACGGGAAGGACGCTGAAGAGGCGGTAGCCGTAGAACGCATCGGGGTCGTAGTTCTTTTCGCCCGAGAACGTGATATCGTAGTAGGTTTCGTTGGTGCCGTAGTCGCACACGGCGATGCGGAAGCTCGAATCGTAATTCGTCACATCGACGAGAATCGTCGCGCGCTCGCCGTCCACGCCCGCGACCTTTTCGGTAACGGGGATATACTCGATGGCGTCGCCGCCGTTGGTCATGGTGACCACCGCCGCGATGTCGTAGTTATCCGAAACTTCAAAGCGCAGAAGTCTTGCATCCGTCTCTTCGCTATAGAAGCATTCGAGCGTGCCGGGGACGATCTGCGGCGCTTCGGTGTCGATAACGATCTGCGTGTCGATTGTCTGGGAAACGTTCTCGCCGTCGATGAGCGCCTCGATGCGAAGCGTCACGCGGTCAAGGTCTTTCACGGCGTAGCTGCCGTCGGCGTTGCGGAAGTTGTAGGTCTGGCAAACCTCCGTGTAAACCAGCGGCGGAACCATGCCGTAGTACGACATATAGTAGTTCTTTTTCGCGTTGGGGTAGTTCTGCTCAAAGAGCACATTTCCGTCTTCGTCGAGCCATGTGAAGCGCAGGTCTTTGGCGCTTCGCATCATGCCGAGGTAGATTTCGCAAATCTCGTCTTGGAAGCCGTCGCCGTTCGGCGAGAGGACGTTGTGCGCGGGGTCGTAATCTTCATAGATGTAGGGGTTGAGGCCGAGGTTGAACTCGGTGGTGCCGTAGTCCGTGAAGAGGACGTTGATGTAGCGGTTGGCGATGGCGTTACCATCGTAGTACCACGCGTCGTCAATTACGCGCGGCTCGTCCCAGTCGCCGTAGAAGCCGAGGAAGGGCAGGCTCAGGTCGCACGAATCCTCGTCAACGGCGTAGCAGCGGACAAAGCCGTCCACATAGATGCCGCAGGGGTAGTTTTCGTCCATGTAAGCCTTGTCGGCCTCGGTCAAAGTGAACGTAACCTCTACTTCGACCGAGCTGCCCGCCGCAACGGTGACGGCCGGCATCGTCTCAAAGCCGGAGGAGGCCAGTTCATAGAGGAGCTGCGCGTCGGCGGTATCGACTGCGCCGTCGCCGTTGAGGTCGAAGTCCGCGCGCGCCGAGCCGGCGTTGATGGCGGCGAGCATTGCCTGAACATCGGCCATTGTCAATTTGCCGTCGGCATTGTAGTCATACAGGCTGTCAAGCGCCTTGCCGTTCACGGCAAATTTCGCCGTCGCGCCGAGGCCGTGGGAGGTTTCGGTCATGAATTTCAGGCCGTCCACCTCGATAAATTGGTCGGTCAAGGCCGACGCGTCGAGAAGATAGGTGTGCGCCGCGCCCGTGAGGTTATTCATCGTAAAGGTGAAACGATACACGCCCGTGCGCTCGTCGTCGTCGCCGAAAGACACCTTCGGCGTCAGCTCCGCGCCGTTTTTCACGGTGAGATACACGGGGCTGCAAATGGCGGCGTAGACATTGGCAACGCCCGAGCCCTGCTTGCGCGGGGAATATTCGATGCCCTCAAACTCCATCGCGGGCGTCGCGGTGCTCATGAGAAGCGACTCTGCAACCGTGTGAAGCTGCGCATCGGTCAGATTCGGGTAGGTCGCGTGCAGATATTGCAGCACAAGCGCGCTCATGCCGGCAATGTGGGGAGAGGCCATGGAGGTGCCGCTCATAATGCCGTAGTGGCCGTTTGTGAGCGTGGAGTAGATGTTGCCGCCGGGCGCGGTGATATCCGGCACAAGCTGCAAATCGGAGGTCACGCCCCACGAAGAGAAGTCGCTCATCTGCCCCGCGATCGGGCTCGGAAGCGCGACGGTTTCGTCGGCAGCGGCCAGATAAAGTTCGCCGTGGCCGGTTTCGTCCGCCGCGGCGCGGAGCTTCTGTCCGCTCGGCTTGGTCACAAAGACATTGGGGATGCCGCCGTTGTCGGCCATGGTCATGCTCAGCGCGTCGCCGTCTTCATTGTCGTAGACGATGATCGCGTCGAAGCCCGCCGCTTCGGCATTGGCCTGCTTGGCGGTAAATTCCAGAGAGCCGCGCTCGACAACCGCGATGGAGATGGCGTATTTGCGCTCGCCCTCTTCGGTGAGCGTGGGGGCGATGCCTTCATAGTCGGAGGCCGCGCCGACGCCGGGGATCATAATGTATTCGGCAAGGTGCTCCGGCGACCAGTAATACAGGGAGGTCAGCGCGTTTGCGCCGGCGTCGCTGTAAGGCAGCTTCGTCCCGTCGGCAAGAGAGACGAAGTTGAAGCGGATGTCCGAGCCCTCGATGCTCGCCACGGCGGTCGAGCCGATGTAGGTGGCGGGCGAAGAGACGATGCCGTTGTCGGGGTCGATGGTCAGGTTCGTGTTCGTGCCGTAGCCGTTCTGGGAGGCGGCGGAGCCGCTGTTGCCCGCCGCGACGGCCACGAGCATATCGCTTTCCAGAATGCGGGAGAAAATTTCGTCGATCTCTTCGGAGATGCTGGTGAAGCCTGCGGGGGTGCCGAGGCTCATGTTCACCGCATCGGCGTTGAGCAGATAGCTGTCTTCGAGCGCGGCGAGGATATCGTCGAAATACGCGCCGCCGTTGGCGCCGAAGATTTTCATAACGATGATCTGCGCATCGGGCGCGACGCCGACGACCTCGGTGCCCTCGGTGCGGTTTGCGGCGATGATGCCGGAAACGTGCGTGCCGTGGTCGCCCTGCGAGTCGTGGTCATGGGTCACGTCGAGCGTCGCATCGACATAGTTAAAGGCAAAGGGCACCTTTTCGCTGCGATAGAGCCGCTCGGCGCTCAGGCCGGAGTAGCGCTCGGTCGCGCGCAGGCGCGGCAGGACGCTGCGAACCTCTTCCAAGGTCAAAGAGGGCTCCGCCGGAGACGCGGCAAAGGAGGGATGGTCGAGGTCAAGGCCGGTATCGACCACGACCACGCGCATTCCCTTGCCCGTGAAGCCCGCCGCCCATGCAGCCGCCGCACCCGTGGACACCTTCGTCGAGGGCATTTTCGCGGCATTCTGCAAAAGCGTATCGGACTGCTCGGTCATATCCTCGGGCAGAGAATAGGTCGGCGCAACAAAGACGGATTTCACGCCCGAAAGCGCTTCGATCTGCTTCAGCGCGCCGTAGGGCACTTCCACGGCAAAGCCGTTGGCCGCCACGGTGAAGTGGTAGCGCAGCTCGGCCGTCGCGCCGAGGGACTCGGCAACCGTGCGGACTTTCGCCATCACGGCATTTTGCTGCGCGGTGAGTTGCTTCTGCACACTTGCAACCGAGGTGCTCATGGCCGAGATCTCCGAGGCGGAGTAGCCGGCTTCGAGCAGACCCTTGTCCTCAAGCAGCACGATGGCGCGCACGGTTTCGTCCGCTTCGATGGTAAATTCGCGCTCCTGCGCGTTGGTTTTGAGAAGTCCGCTCACATTCGACGGACGGGAGATCTGCGTTGCATGGGCAAAGAGCCCCTGCTCGGCGCGCTGCGGGAAAAATTTCGCCAAAAGCTGCGAATTTGCCTGAAGCGCGTTGCCCGTGGGCTTTTGCGTGCCGGAAACGCCGGAAGGCGACGCGGCACTTTCGCTGCTTTGCGCGACGGCGGTGCAGGGCGCGACCATGCCGACCGCCATGCACACTGCCAGAAGCAGCGCAAGGATTCGGTTGAATTTCATCGTTTCTCCTCCTTTTACAGTCCGGCAAAGCGGCACAGAAGCACGGCGGCCTCGGCGCGGGTGACGCTCTTCTTCGGGCCGAGCGTCGCGTCGGGATAGCCGCGCAGCAGTCCGCTGCCGACGGCCCATGCCATCGCTTCGCGCGCGTATGCGTCAATCTTCTTCGCATCGGCAAATTTCGAGAGGTCTGCCGTTTCGGAACCGTCCTCGCCGAGGAGTTTCGCGTAGCGATAAAGCATCACGGCCATTTCCTGCCGCGTCACGGGGTCGTTCGGGGCAAAGACCGTGGCCGTGCGCCCGGTCACAATGCCGTTTTCCACCGCCCATGCCAGCGCTTCGGCGTAATACTCGCTTCTGCGGATGTCCGTAAAGCGCAGCGCGTCGGCGTCCGCCTCGGGCTCGCCCGCCAAACGGTGCAAAACGGAAACGAACATGGCGCGCGTGAGCGTGTCATTCGGGCAGAACGTCGTCTGCGTGACTCCGCGGAAGATGCCCGCATAGGTGCTCTTGAGGATTTCTTCCTTGGCCCAGTGGGTTTCGATGTCCGTGAAGGGGTTTTCGGCGAAGCGCAGCGAAACTTCCTTCGCGGCAATCTTCGTTTGCTCCACGTAGAGCTCCAATGCCTCGGCCGAAAGCGTCACATCGCCCGAAAAGGCAAGGCGCACTTCCAAAAGCGCCTGCTCTTCTTCAAAGGCGCTGCCGACCCACGCGAGGAAAACCTCTCCCTCGGTTTCGGCGTTGACATTCGCCTCGCCGCACGCGGCAAGAACGCGGCTGCCGACAAGCTGCGCGGCCTTTGCATCGTAGCGCAGGCAGACGCGGCCGCTCGTCACGCCCTCGCCGCCTGTCAGGCGCAATGTCGCGACCAGTTCGCTCTTTTCGCAGCGCAAATCGAGCGAAAGATTTGCTTCTTCGTTTGCCGCCGCAGCGACCGTGAGCATCCCGGCCAGCATGGCAAGCGTCAGAAGCAGCACAAGAATCCTTCTTTTCACACAATCATCCTTTCAATGAAAAATTTTCCATTGCGGCAGGTAAGGCGCGCCGCAAGCGCCGACAAAAGCAGTCCCTTTGCCGCAAAAATCGCTTCGACTTTTCCGACTTGTGAAATGTTTTTGTTTCCTCATCGTCAATAATACCAAAGCAGTGAACGCTTGTCAAGCCCTTTTGTGAACTTTTTATAAACACCCGCTGCATAAAAATGCGCAAAAAATCCCCCGACCTTGCACACGGCAACATCGGGGGATTCGTAATTTCGTTTTCGCTTCGCTCAGACCGTCCAGCCGCCGAGATACGCGCGCTGCGCCTCGGTCAGGGTGTCGATTTTTAAGCCCGCGCCCGCGAGCTTCAGGCGGGAAACTTCGTCGTCTACCGACTGCGGCAGCTCGTAAAGCCCCGGCTTGAGGCTTGCGCCCGTTTTGAGCAGATGCTCCAGTGCCAGCGCCTGCACGGCAAAGCTCGTGTCCATAATTTCGGCGGGGTGGCCGTTGCCCGAGGCAAGGTTTACAAGCCGACCCTCGGCCAAGAGGTTCAAAACGCGCCCGTCGGGCAGCTCATAGCCGACGATCTCCTCGCGGCGC
>CAZGOO010000009.1:0-11710 GCA_964527505.1 uncultured Oscillospiraceae bacterium
TCGAGCTCCTTTTGCACCTTGGCGGCCCTGCCCACGCGGTCGGCGCGCAGCGCCTCATGAAGCTGGCGGTAGCGGTTGACGGTGTTGTGGAAGAGCGGAATGGTTTCGTGCAGGGTCTGCGCGGGGAAATCACGCAAAAGCTCCTGAAAGCGGCCGAAGGCGATGGCGCTTTCGTAGAAATCCGTGTCGGATTCGGGCAGATTCAGGCACAGGCCGTCGGTGAAGCCGTAGCAGCGCCAGAATTCTCCCTCGGGGTCGATATGGAAATACTTGCCCTCAAGGTCGGGCAAAAAGCAGGGCGTGGCGCTCTGCTCGCCGCGCGCGCGCAGAAAACTGCTGACCGCGCCGATATTTTCCATAACCGCCTGCGGGTCGGTAAAGACCGTGCGGTTGATACATTGCAGAATATACTGCTCACCCTTGTCGGTGAGAATTTTGTAGGTGGCGTTGATATGTCCGTCGCCGTATTCCTTACAGCTTACGGGCGAACCCTCGATGCGGAAGTACGCAAGCGCACGCTCCGGCTTCAGATTATGATGCAAACTCGATCATCCTCTCCGATATCCCGCGGATATCCTTTTTCCCATTGTATGCAAAAGCGGCAGGGCCGTGCAAATTCGGTTTTGTCCTAAGATTGTAGCATATTTCTTCTGCTTATGCAAGGCAATTTGCGGATTTTACAATCCGTTCACTTCTGCGGCGCCTGCATTCGGCAAAGCTCGGCATAAACGCCGTTTTTGCGCAGAAGTTCGTCGTGGCTACCCTGCTCGGCGATTTTCCCATCGGCGATGACGAAGATGCGGTTCGCTCCGCGCACGGTCGAGAGGCGGTGGGCGATGATGATCGTCGTTCTGCCGACGGCCAGCGCGTCGAGCGCGCCCTGAATGCGCGCCTCGGTGACGGAGTCGAGAGCGCTGGTCGCTTCGTCGAGGATGAGAATCGGCGGATTTTTCAGGAAAACCCGCGCAATCGACACGCGCTGCTTCTGCCCGCCGGACAGGAGCGTGCCGCGCTCGCCGACGTAGGTGTCGAAGCCGTCGGGCATTTGCATGATGTCGTCGTAAATTTCGGCGCGTTTGGCCGCTTCGATGATCTCTTCTTCGGTCGCGTCGGGCTTGCCGTAGCGGATGTTGTTTCCGATGGTGTCGGCAAAGAGGAACACCTCCTGCTGCACCACACCCACCGCGCGGCGCAGGGATTCCTGCGTCAAATCGCGCACATTTTGCCCATCGACGGTAACGCAGCCCTGCGTAACATCGTAAAAGCGCGGAATGAGGCGGCAGATCGTGCTCTTTCCGCCGCCGGAGGGGCCGACAAGCGCGACCGTCTCGCCCGGGCGGACGCGCAGGGAGATGCCGCCGAGCACTTCCCTGCCCGCTTCGTAGGAAAAGCGCACGCTTTGCAGCGCCACTTCGCCGCGCACACCCGTCAACTCTTTGGCATCGGGCGCGTCGCAGACCGTCGGCTCGGTGCGCATGAGTTCGACGAAGCGGTCGAGACCCGCCGCGCCGTTGGCCAAAAGCTCGGAGAAATTGACCATGCGGCGAAGGGGCGAGGTAAAGCTGCCGATGTAAAGCGTGAAGGTAAGAAGATCGACCATCTCCAGCCCGTCTTGCAGAATCAGCGCGCCGCCCGCGGCAATAACCGCGACGGACAAAACCGAGAGAAAAAATTCCATAGAGCCGTTGAAAATGCCCATTTCCCTGTGAAACGCGCGCTTGGAGGTTTTGAAACGCTCATTTGCGCCGTTGAATTTTTCCAGCTCGATGCGCTCGTTGGCAAACGCCTTCGCCGTCCGCGCGCCGGAAAGGGAGGACTCAATTTCGGCGTTGATGCCCGCCACGCGCTGCTTGACGCCCTTGGAAACGGCGCTCATTTTGCGCCGGCGGGAGATGACGACCAGAAGCGCCACGGGCAAAATGCCGCAAACGACCAAAGCCAGCCGCCACTCGATGAAAAACATAATGACCGTCGCGCCAACAAGCGTCAAAGCGGAAATGAGGATGTCCTCCGGGCCGTGGTGGGCAAGCTCGGTGATTTCAAAAAGGTCGGTCGTCAGGCGGCTCATGAGCTGGCCGGTGCGGTTTTTGTCGTAAAACTCGTAGCCGAGCTCCTGCATATGGCAGAAAAGGTCGCGGCGAATGTCCGCTTCGACGCGGATGCCGAAGGTGTGCCCCCAGTAGGCAATCACGAAATAGAGCCCCGCGCGCAGAAGATACGCCGCCGCCATCACGCCCATAATGACGAAAAAGAGCGTAAACTTTCCCTCGGGCAAAAGCGTTTTCATGGAGCTGCGCGAGATGAGCGGAAAGGCAAGGTCAATGACCGATACCATCAGCGCGCAGCACATATCAAGCGCAAAGAGCTTGCGGTGCGGCTTGAAATAGGACAGGAAAATGCGAAATTTTCCATGGGTTTTGTAAAAATCCGTGTTCATCTCTGCCTCCTATCGCACAAGGTTCTGCACCCACGCGCGCTTTCGGATGAGGATGAGTCCCACGACGCACTTGCCGATATCGGCAAGCTGGCACAGAAGAAAAACGGTCAAAATTCCGGCCGAGGTATATCTGCTGAGGACAAACGCCAGCGGCACGGTGAAAACGCAGACATAGAAGCTGTCGAAAAGAATCGTGATGAGCGTTTTGCCGCCGGAGCGGAGGGTGAAATAGCAGGCGTTTGCCAAGGCGTTGATGGGCATACACACCGCCGCGATGCGGATAAACTGCGCGGCCAGCGCGCGGATGGAGTCCTCCGTGCGGTAGATCTGCGGGAAATACGGCGCAAGCAGCGCCATCGCCCCACCGAAAATCAGGCAAATCACCACGGAAAAGACGATGAGCTTGCGGTCGGTATCGACGGCCTCTTCAAAGCGGTTCGCGCCGAGAAGCTGGCCGACGATGATGCCGATGGCGGTGCCCATGGCCAAAAATGCCACGTTAAACACATTGGAAACCGTCGAGCAGATGTTCGCCGCCGGAACGACATTGTAGCCGTGCAGCGAATACGCCTGCGACAAAAGCGCCATGCCCGCCGCCCAGAGCGTCTCGTTTAGCATCAGAGGCAGGGTCTTTTTCATCATCTGCGCCGTCAGCCGCGCGGGGATGCGCAGCGTGCGGTAAACCCCGACCAGCGCGGGGCATTTTTTCGGATTGCAATGCGTCCAGAGGGCGACCACGAGGAACTCGACATAGCGCGAGACGACCGTGGCGATTGCCGCGCCGACGCAGCCGAGCGCGGGCGCGCCGAGGTAGCCGAAAATGAGGACGGTGTTCAGTGCCAGATTCGTCAGAACCGACACGATGCCCGAAAGCATCGGCACGACCGTCTGCTCGCACTCGCGCAGAGAGGAGCTGTAACACTGCGAAAGGACGAAGGGCGGCAGCCCCCAGAGCATTACGGCAAGATATTGCTTTGCATAGCCGAAGCTCGCTTCGATTTGCTCGGGCGTGCCCTCGCCGCGCAGATAGGCGCGAATGAGCTCGTCTCCGAAGCCCAAAAAGACGGCAACGCCCGCCGCAAGCAGCACCGCGCAGAAGCAGAGCTTGAAGCGAAACGCGCGGCGCACGCCCTCAAAGTCCTGCTTGCCGTAAAACTGCGAGGAAAAAATGCCCGCGCCGGAAACCGCGCCGAACACGGCCAAGGAAAAGACGAAAATGAGCTGGTTTGCGATGGAAACGCCGGTCATCTGCTCCGTGCCGACGCGGCCGACCATGATATTATCGAGCATGGAAACAAACTGCGTGATGCCGTTTTGAATCATGATCGGAATGGCAACGGCCAGCGCCCTGCGATAAAACGCGGCGTCGCCGATGTATTTTCCCTTAAATTTCATCCGATTTTCTCTCCGTTCGAGTGATAACCCATTCATTGTAACATTTTTTGCGCAAAATGCAAGCCGTTTTGCACATTTTCGGCGAAAAATCAATCAGCCCGTGACGAAAGCGTCACGGGCTGATACAAACGATTCAATTACACCAGTTCGATGATGGCCATCTCGGCAGCGTCGCCGCGGCGAGCGCCGATGCGGACAACGCGGGTGTAGCCGCCGTTACGGTCGGCGTACTTCGGCGCGATCTCCTTAAAGAGCTTGAAAGCAACATCTTCCTTGGTGATATACGCCAGAGCGCGGCGGTAAGCGGCCAGATCGCCCTTCTTGCCGAGGGTGATCATCTTCTCGACCACGGGCTGCACTTCCTTGGCGCGGCAGAACGTCGTCTCGAGCTTGCCGTTCTTCAGCAGATCGGTGGTGAGCTGGCGAAGCATCGCCTTACGCTGCGTACTCGTTCTGCCGAGCTTACGGGTTCCAAACATTCGTATTTCCTCCTTCTTGAAAGGTAGCGCTTAGGGATTGCTGCTGCCGGATTCCTCGGCTGCAAGCGAAAGGCCCATCATTTCGAGCTTGTTCTGGACTTCGTCGAGCGACTTCTTGCCCATGTTGCGCACTTTCATCATCTCATCCGGCGTTCTGGAAATCAGGTCGCGGACGGTGTTGATATTGGCGCGCTTGAGGCAGTTGAAGCTGCGCACGGACAGATCGAGCTCTTCAATGGTCAGGCGCAGAGCCGTCGGCTCGGTGGAGGTGTCCTTTTCGCGAACGATCGTCTGGCCTGCGGCGGTTTCGGACAGGTCCGTAAAGAGCGTCAGGTGTTCGGTGAGGATCTTCGCGGCGATGGACACGGCGTCCTTCGCGGTGGTGGTAGCATCCGTCCAGACTTCGAGCGTGAGCTTGTCGTAGTCGGTCATGTTGCCGACGCGGGTGTTTTCAATCGTGTAGTTCACCTTTTTGACGGGCGAGTACAGCGAGTCCACCGGGATCACGCCGATGGGGGTCTGCGGCGTTTTGTTGCGCTCGGCAGGGACATAGCCCCTGCCGCGGCTCATGGTGATCTCCATGTTGATGGCCGCATCCGGGCCGAGCGAGCAGATGACGAGATCTTTGTTGAGGATCTCCACTTCGTCGTCGGTCTTGATGTCGCCTGCGGTGATCACGCCTTCGCCGGAAGCGTCGATATAGATGGTTTTCGTGCCTTCGCAGTGCATCCGGGCAACCAGACGCTTGATGTTCAGGACGATCTCGGTAACGTCCTCTTTCACGCCGGGGATCGTCGAGAACTCGTGCTGCACGCCCGCGATCTTCACGGAAGTCGCGGCGGTGCCGGGCAGCGAGGACAAGAGGATGCGGCGCAGGGAGTTGCCGAGCGTGGTGCCGTAGCCGCGCTCAAGCGGCTCGACAATGAATATGCCGTGCGACGGGTCTTCGGGAGAGTCGATGCACTCAATACGCGGCTTGTCAATTTCTACCATTAAAATACCCTCCTTAAGATTCTGCAAAGCGATTGCCTTGCGGTGTAAAACAGCTTACCAATATACGAGGGCGTCGCGTTATTTGGAGTACAATTCGACGATGAGGTGCGGAGCGATCTCGAAGTCGATGTCGTCCTTCTGCGGCATAGCCAGAACCTTGCCGGTGAGCGTGTTCTTGTCGCGGTCGAGCCACTTCGGCGCGGCGACAAAAGCGTCGTCTTCCTTGAGCTTCTTGAAGCGGTTGTTCGAGCAGCTCTTCTCGCTGACGGCGATCACGTCGCCGAGCTTGACGAGGTAGGACGGGATATTGACGCGCTTGCCGTTGACGGTGTAGTGGCCGTGGTTAACGAGCTGGCGCGCTTCGCGACGGGTGGAAGCGAAGCCGAGGCGGTAGACCACGTTGTCCAGACGGCGCTCGACGAGGCTCAGGAGCTCTTCGCCGGTGTTGCCTTCTGCGTGGGCAGCCTTTTCATAGTACATTCTGAACTGCTTTTCCAGAATGCCGTAAACAAACTTGACCTTCTGCTTCTCGGTGAGCTGCGTTGCATACTCGGACTTCTTCGCGCGGCGCTGACCGCCGGGGTTCTTGTTGGAAGTCTTGGAGTAGCCCATCGCGGCAGGAGAAACGCCGAGAGTGCGGCAACGCTTGAGGACGGGCTGAGTATTTTTCGCCATTCTATAAATCCTCCTTCAAGAATTAGACGCGGCGGCGCTTGGGCGGGCGGCAGCCGTTGTGGGGAATCGGGGTAACGTCCCGAATCGAAACGACTTCCAGACCAGCCGACTGAAGCGCACGGATGGCAGCCTCACGTCCCTGACCGGGGCCCTTGACATAGACCTCAACGGTCTTCAGGCCGCAAACCTCGATGGCCGCCTTGGCAGCCGTCTCGGCGCACATCTGCGCGGCATAGGGGGTGGACTTACGGGAGCCGCGGAAGCCGAGTCCGCCGGACGACGCCCAGGAAATGGCGTTGCCCTGCAGGTCGGTCACGGTGACCATGGTGTTATTGAAAGAGGAACGGATATGCACTGCGCCCTTTTCAATATTCTTGCGCTCGCGGCGGCGCTTAACAACTTTCTTCGCATTCGCCTTTGCCATGCTACATATCCCTCCTTACTTCTTCTTGTTCGCGATGGTCTTCTTCGGACCCTTACGGGTACGGGCGTTGGTCTTGGTGCGCTGGCCGTGGACGGGCAGACCGCGGCGATGACGCATACCGCGATAGCAGCCGATCTCGATCAGGCGCTTGATATTCAGAGCAACTTCACGGCGGAGGTCGCCCTCAATGGTATAGTTCTTGTCGATGACGTCACGCAGGGCGGCTTCCTGATCTTCCGTCAGGTCCTTCACGCGGATGTCGGGGTTGACGCCGGCCATCTCGAGGATGTCCTTGGCGCTTTTTCTGCCGATGCCGAAGATATAAGTCAGGCCGATCTCAATTCTCTTCTCGCGGGGCAGGTCAATACCAGCAATACGTGCCATATACTTTCGAGCACCTCCTTAACCTTGTCTCTGCTTGTGCTTGGGATTTTCGCAAATTACCATAACGCGGCCCTTGCGCTTGATGATCTTGCACTTTTCGCACATGGGCTTCACGGACGGTCTTACCTTCATATTGTATAACCTCCAAAAAGTCTCTCAGTTACTTGCTTCTCCATGTGATCCGACCGCGGGTCAGGTCATACGGAGACATCTGAACGGTTACTTTGTCGCCGGGCAGGATCTTGATATAGTTCATGCGCAGCTTTCCGGAAATATTTGCCAGAATCGTGTGCTCGCCGCCGATTTTGACTTTGAACATGGCGTCCGGCAATGCATCGGTCACGATGCCCTCAAGTTCGATTACGTCGTCTTTTGCCAAGTTTTTTGAACCTCCTTGGTTGAAACGTTGATGTTCCGGCTGATGGCAGCCAGTTCCCTTCGTAATTCGCTGTTGAGCAGCTTTTCGCCGGAGCGCAGCTTCTCGGCTGTGGGCGAATCAGGCCGAAGGACAAATTGGACATGGCGGATCTTCTTGCGTTTGGGCTTTTCAATCGTTCGGTGTTTGCCGTTGACGAGGCAGACATACACACCGTCGCAGTCTGTTACAAAGAACAGCTCGCCTGCGTCCCTGCCGGCAAGACATCGAACGACATCCGATCTGCTTGGGTCCATATCAAAGCCCCTCGTTGACGGTGAGGATTTCCGGCTCGCCGTCGGTAATGAGCAGAGTGTTTTCGTAGTGTGCCGAGAGCTTGCCGTCGGCGGTGACGGTCGTCCAGCCGTCCTTCAGGACGCGAACACCATACACACCGGCGTTGACCATCGGCTCGACGGCAAGGGTCATGCCGCGAATGAGTCGCGGGCCGTGCCCCGCCGCGCCGAAATTCGGCACTTCGGGCTCTTCGTGCAGATGCGCGCCGACGCCATGGCCGACGAAATCGCGCACGACGGAAAATCCGTTCGCTTCCACATAGCTCTGTACGGCGTGGGAGATATCCGACACGCGGTAGCCCTGTCGGGCGAAGCGGATGCCCTCGAAGAAACTCTGCTTTGTCACATCGATGAGCCTTTGCGCTTCGGAGGAAATCGTTCCGCAGGCAAAGGTCGCGGCGCAGTCGCCATGAAAGCCCCCCCACTTGGCGCCGACGTCGATGGAAACGATGTCGCCGTCTTTGAGCGTCCGGCCGCCGGGAATCCCGTGGATAACGGTGTCGTTCACGGAGATGCAAACATTGGCCGGGTAGCCGTTGTAGTGCAGAAAGGAGGGAGTTGCGCCCTGTGACACGATGAAATCATGAACAGCCTTATCGATCTGCTGCGTTGTGACGCCGGGCCTTACCATTTCCCCTGCCAGAGCACGGGCTGCCGCGGTAATTTTGCAGGCCTTCCGCATCAGTGCGATCTCTCGTTCATTTTTGATAGAAATCATACTACACCCCTAAGATCTTGAGAATCTCACGGTGCGTCTCGTCGATGGACCGGTCGCCGCGCACAAGACGGAGCTTTCCGAGCTCCCGATAGAAGCTCTTGAGCGCCTCGGTACGCGCGTGGTAGACCTGCAAGCGGTGGCGCACGGTTTCCGGCGCATCATCGGCGCGGACGGTCAGCGCCGCTCCGCATTCGTCGCAAACGCCGTCGATTTTCGGCGGGTTGGCAACGAGATGGAAGCTCGCTCCGCACGCGGTGCAGACTCTTCTTCCGGTCATACGCGCCTCAATCTTCGCATCGTCCACTTCCAAAGAAAGGACATGGTCGATTTCGATGCCCAGATCGATGAGCGCTTTGGCTTGCTCGACCGTGCGGGGCACACCGTCAAGGATGTAGCCGCCGGCACAATCGGGCTTGGCGAGTCGCTCCCGGACGATGGTCATAATCACATCGTCGGGAACGAGCTGGCCGTCATCGATGAGGACTTTTGCGCGCCGACCGATCTCGGTATCCTCGGCGATTGCTTCGCGGAGGATGTTGCCCGTGGAAACGGTGGGGATGCCGAGCTTATGGAACAGAAGTTCCGCCTGCGTCCCCTTGCCCGCTCCGGGCGCACCAAGTAACACCAGTCTCATAACGGCGCCCTCTTATTTCTCAAGGAAGCCGGAGTAGTTGCGCATCATCATCTGCGCCTCGATGGCCGAAACGGTCTCAAGCGCGACACTGACAACGATGATGATGGAGGTACCGCCGAAGGAGAAGGAGGAGTTGCCCGTGATCGCACCGAGAACCATCGGAAGCACGGCGATGATGCCGAGGTAGATCGCGCCGAAGAGCGTGACCTTGTTGATGACCTTGCGGATGAAATCGGAGGTGGGGCGACCCGGACGGAAGCCGGGGATGAAGCCGCCGTTCTTCTTCAGGTTGTTGGAAACCTCAACGGGGTTATACGAAATGGTTGCGTAGAAGTAGCTGAAGCCCACGATCAGAAGCAGGTAGCAAACCGTGTAGATGACGCTCGTGCTGCTAAAGACATTCTTATACCACCAGTTCGAGTCGCTTGCTTTGCCGACGAAGGTGCAGATCGTGGCGGGAAGCGACGCGATGGACTGGGCGAAGATGATGGGCATAACGCCGGTCATATTGACCTTGATGGGCAGATGCGAGCTCTGACCGCCATAGACCTTGCGGCCGACGACGCGCTTTGCATACTGCACGGGGATGCGACGCTCCGCCTGAGAAACGTAGACGATGAACACAACGATTGCGAGCATCGCAACGATGAGCAGGAGCACCCAGTACCACTGCTTCCAGAGCATATCGACCAAGGGGTTAATGATGCCGGAGGGGATACGGGCAATGATATTGGCAAAGAGGATCATGGAGATACCGTTGCCGATGCCGCTTTCGGTGATCTGCTCGCCGAGCCACATAACGAGCGTGGAGCCCGCAGTGAAGCTCAGAACGATGGTCAAACCGCTCAGGAAGCCGTCGTCAACGAGGATGCTGTAAGAGGAGTTGTAGTTCTTGAGCATCATGAAGTATGCCCAACCCATCAGAAGGCCCAGACCGACGGTGGTCAGGCGGGTGATGGTGTTGATCTTCTTCTTGCCTTCCTCGCCGCCTTCCTTGCTCAGACGCTCGAGCGCGGGAATGGCGATGGTGAGAAGCTGAATGATGATCGAAGAGTTGATATACGGCTGAATCGACAGGGCGAAGATGGTCGCCTGCGAGAAAGCCGAGCCGGACATCATGTCGAACAGGCCGAAGATGGTGTCTCGGAGTTGCAGATTGAACATCTGCGCCATGCTCTCGACATTGACGAACGGAACGGGGATGACGTTGCCGAGACGGTAAAGCAGGATAATCAGCAGGGTGAAGAGGAGCTTTTTGCGCAGCTCCGGGATTCTCCACGCGTTACGCAGTGTAGAAAGCACTTACACCACCTCAGCCTTTCCGCCTGCCTCCTCAATTTTTGCTTTGGCAGAACCGGAGAACGCCGCCGCTTTCACGGTCAGCTTTTTCGTAAGTGTGCCGTTGGTGATAACCTTGATGCCGTACTTGCAGTCGCGGATGATGCCCTTGTTGAGCAGCTCGACCGCATCGACGACCTGACCGTCTTCAAAGCACTCCAGCGAGCCGAGCTTAACCTCGGTCAGGGGCTTTGCGAAGACGTTGTTGAAGCCGCGCTTCGGAATGCGGCGCGCCAGAGGCATCTGGCCGCCTTCGAAGCCGACGCGCACCTTGCCGCCGGAGCGGGCCTTCTGGCCCTTGTGGCCGCGGCCGGCGGTCTTGCCGTTGCCGGTGCCGGTGCCGCGACCCTTGCGCTTGGCGACTTGGGTGGAGCCCAGAACGGGAGCGAGTTCATGCAATTCCATTGTTTTCTCCTCCTTATTCCGCTTCGGTGACTTCCAGCAGATAGCCGATGGAGGCAATCTTGCCGCGAGTCTGCGCATTGTCGGGCTGGACGGTCGTCTGGCCGATCTTGCGAAGGCCGAGCGACTGCGCCGTGGCAATGTGCTTACGGATACGACCGTTGAGGCTCTTGACGAGCTTGATCTTTAACTGTGCCATTGTTCGTATCCTCCTTAACCGATGATCTCTTCCACACTCTTGCCGCGGATGCGGGCAATGTCCTGCGGGCCGCGGAGGCTCATCAGGCCCTGCATGGTCGCCTTAACGACGTTCTGCGGGTTGTTCGAGCGCAGGCACTTGGTGCGGATATTGGTGATACCGGCAGCTTCCATGACGGCACGGACAGCGCCGCCGGCGATAACGCCGGTACCGACGGAGGCGGGCTTCATCAGAACGGTGCCGGCGCCGTAGACGCCGATAACCTCGTGGGGGATCGTGGTGCCGGAGAGGGTGACCTTGTGCAGGTTCTTCTTGGCGCTTGCGATGCCCTTGAGGATGGCTTCGGAAACTTCCGCTGCCTTGCCGAGGCCGTAGCCCACGGTGCCCTTGCCGTCGCCGACAACGACCAGCGCGGAGAACTTCATGACGCGGCCGCCCTTAACCGTCTTGGAAACACGGTTGAGGTAGACGACGCGTTCGATCATTTCGGGAGCATTGTCCTTTTCGGACGCTCTGTTATAAGCCATTTTCTCTTCCTCCTCTTAGAATTTGAGTCCGCCTTCGCGGGCGCCTTCGGCGAGGGCAGCGACACGGCCGTGGTAAACATAGCCGCCGCGGTCGAAAACGACTTCCTCGATCTGCTTGGCCTTCGCGCGCTCGGCGATCAGAACGCCAACCTTCTTGGCAGCTTCGCAGTTGCCGGTGGCGCCTTCAAACTCCTTTTCCACGGTGGAAGCGGAAACGAGCGTGACTCCGTTGACATCGTCGATGATCTGGGCATAGATGTTGGCGTTGCTTCTGAAAACATTCAGGCGGGGTCTGCACGGTGTGCCGGAGATTTTGGCGCGAACGCGAACATGGCGCTTCAGGCGCATTGCCTTCTTATCGGTCTTCTTAATCATTTACGCACACCTCCTATTA
>CAZGOO010000010.1:0-11679 GCA_964527505.1 uncultured Oscillospiraceae bacterium
TCTCGAGGTAGGCGAGAATGTTCGTCAGGTCGATGCGCTCGGAGATGAACGCCTCGTTGTCGCAGCGGTTCGGATACATCAGGGGCATCACGAAGTGCATCGCGTGAATGTTGCGCAGCTTTACGCCGTCTTTACGGTCGCCGAATTTCTTTCCCATAATTTCACTCTCGTTTTCTCTGTTTGTTACATCGCCGAACATCCGACTTTGTAAATTTTCCTCATCTTATATAACAAAGAAAAATAAACTCAAAATAAACTCCGAGTTTATTTTCGGTTTAGATTCGGACGATATGATGGAAAAAAGACAAAAAACGGAGGGAAAGCGCTGTGGAAGAACACAAAAAACCGCTGCTTTATCGGGCGGCGCGGGGAGTGATTCGCGCGTGCTATCCGAAATACGAAGTGCGCGGATTGGAGAAACTGCCCGATGAGCCCGTGATTCTGGTGGGCAATCACTGCCGGATGCACGGCCCGGTCGCGGGCGAATTATACGCCCCGGGCGCGCACTCGATCTGGAGCGCAAGCGAGATGCTCAAAACGCGCGAAGTTCCGGCCTACGCCTATCGCGACTTCTGGTCGGAAAAGCCGAAGGCGCTTTTGCCGATGTATAAGGCGCTGTCTTACCTCATCGCGCCTGCGGCGGCGTATCTTCTGAGCAATTCGCACGTTATTGCGGTTTATCACGACTCGCGCATTATTTCGACCTTCAAGCAGACCGTCGCGCATATGGAGCAGGGGGAGAACATCGTCATTTTCCCCGAGCACCATGTCCCTTATAACCATGTGGTCTATGAGTTTCAGGACCGTTTTATCGATGTGGCGAAGCTGTATTATAAGCGCACGGGCAAGGCGCCCGCGTTTGTGCCGATGTATCTTGCGCCGGAGCTTCATTGCTTCGTGCTCGGCGCGCCTGTCCGCTTCGACCCCGCCGCGCCCATTGCGCAGGAGCGCAGCCGCATTTGCACGGAGCTGATGCAGCGCGTCACCGCCCTTGCCGAATCGCTCGAGCCGCACAAAGTCGTTCCCTATGACAACCGCATCCCGAAAAAGAACTGGCCGATGAACCGTGTGGGAGGAAAATCCGATGAAAAAACCGATGGTTGACTACCGCCAATTTCGCCTTTCCAAGCTCAATACCCCGCAGTTTTCCCATCTGAAGCTGCTTTTGGGCTGGGTGGGCTACTTTATCCTGTATTTGCTGACGGAAAACCTCATCCCCGCCGAGCGTTGCACCGTCATCCACACCGCGCTCGACGACTTGATCCCCTTTTGCGAGTGGTTTCTGATTCCGTATGTATTCTGGTATTTTTTGATTGTCATCTCGCTCGGCTGGATGCTTCTATATAATGTAGACGGCTTCAAGCGTCTGCAAATTTTCATCATCGTCACGCAAATTTGCGCGATGGCGGTTTACATTCTCTTCCCGAATCGGCAGGACCTTCGCCCCGAGACATTCCCGAGGGACAATTTCCTCACGCGCTGCATTGGGCTATTATACTCCGTCGATACGGACACGGGCGTGTGCCCGTCGCTGCATGTGGCGTATTCTCTCGGCATTGCGTCCGTCTGGCTCAAGGAAAAGCAGGTACGTTGGCCGTGGAAGAGCTTTGTGGTCGTGTCGGTGATTCTGATTTGCCTTTCCACCATGTTTATCAAGCAGCACTCGGCGGCGGACTTCTTCGCGGCGCTGCCCGTGTGCCTCTTGGCCGAGGCCATCGTTTACGGAAAAGACTACTGGCTGCCGAAGCTGCGCAAAAAGCAGCCGACGCGCCTTTGAAAAAGGAGGAAGCGCCGTGTTTCAAATCCTTGTGGCGGACGACGACAAAAACACGCGGATGCTGCTGCGCGCCGTCTTGCAGGCGGAAAACTATACCGTTTTCACGGCGGAAAACGGCGCGGACGCGCTGGCGGTCATGGATCGCGAGCACATCGACCTTGTGGTGCTCGATGTGATGATGCCGAAAATGGACGGCTACGAATTTACCCGCGTTTTGCGCCAGAGTGACGAAAATCTGCCGATTCTGATGATTTCGGCCAAGCAGCTTCCCGCCGACAAGCAAAAAGGCTTCTTAGTCGGCACGGACGACTATATGACCAAGCCCATCGACGAGGTGGAGATGCTTCTGCGCATCAAGGCGCTGCTTCGCCGCGCGCGCATTGCAAACGAGCGCAAAATCCGCATCGGCGACGTGCTTCTGGACTACGACACGCTCACCGTCTGCGGAAACGGCGAAACCATCGAGCTGCCGCAGAAAGAATTTCTGCTTCTGTACAAGCTTTTGAGCTATCCCGGAAAGATTTTTACCCGCATCCAGCTCATGGACGAAATCTGGGGCGCGGACTGCGACACCGGCTGGGAAACCGTCACGGTACACATCGCCCGCCTGCGCAAGCGCTTTGAGGGCTGGAAAGAATTTGAAATTGCCTCCGTTCGCGGGCTGGGCTATAAGGCGGTGAAGCACGTTTGAAACGGAAAAACGGCCGTCTGCGCACCACCTTGATGATTGCCGCGCTCGCTTTTGCCATTCAGGCGGCGGCACTTTTGGTCACGGTGGCGCTTGTCGCCCTGCTCATGCGCACGGGCATCATCCGCGAGTTTTCCGAAGATTCGCTCACGCCGAGCGGAACGCTGCTTTTAATGAGCGTCATCGGCCTGATTTCGGGGCTGTTTGTGGCGATGCTTTCGGGCAAATTCATTTTTCAGCCCGTCGAGCGCTTTCTGGCGCAGATCAATCGGCTTGCGCGCGGCGACTACTCCGCGCGCATTTCTTTCGGTCGGAAAAGCCGCGCAAATTCCACCGCGCAGCAGCTTGAAGACGGCTTTAACAAGCTCGCGCAGGAGCTTGAGAGCACGGAAATGCTCCGCTCGGATTTTATCAACAACTTTTCCCACGAATTTAAGACGCCCATCGTCTCCATCGCGGGCTTTGCAAAGCTCTTGCGAAGAGGCGATTTGACGCCGCAGCAGCAGGCGGAATATCTCGAGGTCATCGAAACCGAGTCACTGCGCCTTGCGGCGATGGCAAACAATGTGCTCGATTTGACGCGCGTGGAAAATCAGACGATCCTCACCGGCGTGACGCGCTACAACCTCTCCGAGCAGATTCGAAGCTGCGTTTTAATGCTCATGGAGGGCAAATGGCGCAAAAAAGAGATGGAATACGCCGTGGATTTCGACGAATACACCGTCGAGGGCAACGAAGAGCTTTTGCGGCAGGTGTGGGTGAACCTTTTGGACAACGCCGTGAAATTTTCGCCCGAGGGCGCGACGGTCACGGTGAAAATTGCCGAGGCCGCAGGCGCGATTTGCGTCACGGTGGAAAATACGGGCAGCTTCATTGCGCCGGAGCAGTACGAGCGCATTTTCCGCAAATTTTTTCAGGCCGACGAGTCCCACGCCACCGAGGGTAACGGCATCGGCCTTGCCTTGGTCAAAAAAATCGTCCGTCTGCACGACGGGCAGGTCGAGGTGCGCAGCGACGAAAGCAAAACCGCGTTCACCGTCACCCTCCCGCAGCAAAGAGGGGAGCAGAGGTAGGCAAAGAAACGGACGCTTTGGAAATTATTTGTTGCGCAGAGGGCAAAAAGGTGGTATAATAAGCCCAAGAAGATAAAGAGGACTGCTATGGACGAACCGAAATACCACCTTTCCGGCGTCGTGCGCGTTGCCGATGCGCTGCCGGAGGACTTCGACGGGCCGCTGGATGTTATCTTTCGGCTGCTGAGCAAAAATAAAATCGAAATTCAGGATGTGAGCATCACCTCCATTTTGGAGCAGTATCTTGCCTATTTGGAAGAGCAGAAGCGGCTCGATTTGGAGATCGCCAGCGAATTTATCGCCATGGCGTCGCATCTGATGCTCATCAAAACCAAAATGCTTCTCTCCGAGGCCGAGCGCGAGGAGGCCATGGGCGAAATGGAGCTTCTCATCCGCTCTCTTGAGGAGCGCCAGCGCACCGAGGCCATCGCGCAGATTCGCATTGCCGTCTCTTTTCTGGAAGAGCGCAACGACATCGGCATCAACACCTTTGTCAAATCGCCCGAGCCGCTGCGCGCGGACAAGACCTATCGCTACCGCCACGAGCCGCAGGACCTTTTGCGCGCGTTTGAATCCATCGACGAGCGCAGCGCGCGCAGACTGCCGCCGCCCGTGTCGCAGTTTACGGGCATCGTCGGCGCAGAGCCCTATCCCGTCACGAAAAAAGCCGCGCAGCTTTTGAAAAAGCTGCTCATGCGCGGCGTGGAGACGTTCCGCTCGCTCTTTGTCGGAAGCCGCTCGCGCAGCGAAATCGTCGCGACCTTTCTGGCCGTGCTTGAACTGTGCCGATTGCGCTCCGTGAGCGTCGAGGACGACGGCGGCGAAACCCTTGTCCGATTTACGAAATTGCCGGAGGAAACCACCGATGCAAACGTCTGAATATAAGCGCATCATCGAGGCGATCCTCTTTGCGGCGGGCGAGCCCGTCGAGCGCGAGCGATTGGCCTTTGCCGCCGAGTGCGACGCGGAGACGATCGACGCGGCGGCGCGGGAATTGGCCGACGAACTGTCCTTTGCGCGGCGCGGCATTCGCTTGGTGCGCCTCGGAAGCTGCTATCAGCTCTGCTCCTCGGGCGAAATGTCCGATTATGTAACAAAAGCGCTCGAGACGCGCAAGCCCCCGCGCCTGTCGGCCTCGCAGCTTGAAACGCTCACCGTGATTGCCTATTATCAGCCCGCCACGCGGGCCTATGTGGAGCAGATTCGCGGCGTGGACAGCTCCTACACCGTCGGCGCGCTGCTCAATAAGAAACTCATCGAAGAATGCGGCCGCCTGAATGTGCCCGGCCGCCCGATTCTCTACCGCACCACAGCGGATTTTCTGCGCACATTCGGGCTTTCGTCGCTCGACGAGCTGCCCGAAATTTCAAAAATGCAGTTCGGAAAGCCCGAGCTGCCCGCAACCGAGCCGAAGGAGGAAAGTGAAGTATGAGCCAAAATGTATCCGATCTTCTCGGCGCATCGATGCAAAAGGTGCGCGAGCTGGTAGACAGCAACACCGTCGTCGGAAGCCCGATTGTTCTGAACGAATCGACCACGATGATCCCCGTCTGCAAGGTGAGCTTCGGCGTTGCCTCGGGCGGCGCAGACCTTGCGGCCAAAGCCGCAGCCGCAAACGGTTCCTTCGGCGGCGGCGCGGGCTGCGGCGTGAAAATCACGCCCATTGCGATGGTGCTGCTTCAGGGCGAGCGCGTGCGCATGATTCCCGTGGAAGTGCCGCCGGCCACGCCCGCCGACCGCGTCATCGACCTCATCCCCGAGCTGGTCGAAAAGCTCACCGCACTCAAAAAAGAAGATTTTACCGAGGCGTAAGCGCCGCATTTCGGGCATACTACGCTCGGTGATGCTTTGTGAAACGCTTTCTTTTGCGAACGGCAGCCGCCTTTGTTGCTGCCGTTCTTTTTTCGGCAAGCGCGTTTGCCGCGCCAAACGACGCGAAAAGCGCCGTCCTGATCGACGCGGACACGGGCAAAGTGCTCTATGCGAAAAACGAATGCGCGCGCAGCGCCATTGCAAGCACGACGAAAATCATGACCGCGCTCATCGTTCTGGAAAACACGGCGCTCTCGCGCGAGTTTACCGTCCCGGCGGAAGCCTGCGGCATCGAAGGCTCGTCGATGGGGCTTCGTGCGGGTGAAACGCTTTCCGTCCGAACGCTTCTTTATGGGCTGATGCTCCAATCGGGAAACGACGCGGCGCTCGCGCTGGCTCTGTGCGCAGCGGGGGAGACGGAGGCATTTGTTGCCCGGATGAACGAAAAAGCGCGCGCGCTCGGCCTCGGCCAAACGCATTTTGCCAATCCGCATGGGCTCGACGACCTCGAAAATTATTCCACCGCGCTCGATTTGGCGCGCCTTGCGGCTCATGCGTTAAAAAACGACGAATTTTTGCGCATCGTCTCCACGAGCGAAATCACGCTCGAGGGCAGGACGATGAAAAATCACAACCGCCTTTTGCGGACGTTAGACGGCGCCATCGGCGTAAAAACCGGCTACACAAAGTCGGCCGGGCGCATTCTGGTCAGTGCCGCGCAGCGCGGCGGCCGCAGGCTCATCGCCGTGACCCTGTGCGACGGCAACGACTGGCGCGACCATGCAAGGCTCTATGACGAAGGCTTCGCCGCCTACGCGCAAAAGCGCGTGCTTGCGCGCGGGCAGACGGTCGCGGAAGTTGCGCTGCTCGACGGGACAAGCGCGCCCGTGTGCGCGGCGACGGATGTGTTTTGCAACTGCGCGGAGGGCGAAGCGCCGACGTTCCGCGTTTTATCGCCCTGCGCGGAATTTTTTGCGGGAACGCCGGGCGAGGCGGCAGGGCAGGGCGGCGTGTTTTTCGGCGAGCGCTGCGTGCAGACTTTTCCCCTGATTTGGGGCAGACGGGAGACTCAAAATGGAGCGGATTCAGAAAATTATCTCGGCGCGCGGCGTGATGTCGCGCAGAGCGGCGGAAGCGGCGATTGCGCAGGGGCGCGTGACGTGCAACGGGCGCGTCGCGCAGCTCGGTGACGCGGCCGACGCGCAGCGTGACCGCATCGAAATCGACGGCAGGCCGCTTCCCGAGGAAAACGCGCGCGTGTGCGTGATGCTCTACAAGCCGCGCGGCTATGTGACCACGATGCGCGACGAGCGCGGGCGCAAAACCGTCTGCGAGCTGGTCGATTGCGGCACGCGCGTCTACCCCGTCGGGCGGCTCGACGCGGACTCCGAGGGGCTTCTGCTTTTAACAAACGACGGCGCGCTGGCCGACCGCCTGATGCGTCCGGCCAATCGCATCGACAAAATTTACGAGGTGACGGTGCGCGGCGCGCTTTCGGGCGCTGCCGAGCGCCTGCGCCGCCCGATTGAGCTCGACGGGCGCAAAATCAGCCCCCCGCAGGTGGAGCTTTTGTGGGAAAACGAGCGCAAAGCGCGCTTTCGCGTGACCATCCACGAGGGGCGAAACCGCCAGATTCGCCGAATGTGCGAGGCGGCGGGGCTGGAAGTTCTGCGCCTTTGCCGCGTCGGGGAGGGAAGTCTTGCACTCGGCGCGCTGGGCGTGGGGAAATGGCGGTATCTGACGGCGCAGGAGCTTGCGCGTCTGGAGGGAAATGAAGATGCTACATAAAAATTTTGACCTCATCGTCGTCGGCGGCGGCGCGGCGGGGCTATTCGCCTCCGTCATCGCCGCGCAAAACGGTTGCAATGTGCTGCTTTTGGAAAAAAACGAGCGTCTCGGGAAGAAACTTCTCATCACGGGCAAGGGACGGTGCAATGTGACCAACAACTGCTCGGCGCAGGAGGTGCTCAAAAACATTCCGCGAAACGGCCGCTTTCTCTTCAGCGCGATGAACGCTTTTCCGCCGGAGCGCGTTATGGAATTTTTCGAGGAAAACGGCTGCCCGCTCAAAACCGAGCGCGGCGAGCGCGTGTTTCCCGTTTCCGACCGCTCGGCGGACGTGCTTTCCGCGCTCGAGCGGGCGCTCAGGCGCGCGGGCGCGGAGCGCCGACAGGCAACGGTCACGCAGATTTTGACCGAAAACGGCGCGGCCGTCGGCGTAAAGACCGCGCAGGAGCGCTTCTTCGCGCCGAAGGTACTTTTGTGTACGGGCGGCGCGTCGTACCCCCTGACGGGCTCGACGGGCGACGGCTACCGCTTCGCCGAAGCGCTCGGCCATCATGTCATCGCGCCGCGCGGCTCGCTTGTTCCCTTGGAATGCGAGGGCGCGGACTGCGCCGATTTACAGGGGCTTTCCCTGAAAAATACGCTTTTGAAACTCGTCGATGAAAAGGGGAAAGTGCTCTTTTCCGAGCAGGGAGAGCTGCTTTTCACGCACTTCGGCCTCTCCGGCCCGACGGTTTTGTCCGCCTCGGCGCATCTGCGCGAGGGCGCGCGGCACACGGTTGTGCTCGACCTCAAGCCCGCGCTCGAGGAACAGACGCTCGACGCACGCTTTCTGCGCGATTTTGAAAAATATGCGAACCGCTCGATGGAAAACGCGGTGGCAGACCTCTACCCGCAGTCGCTCATCCCCGTGATTTTGCGCCGCGCGGGCATCGATGCGCACTTAAAGGCGCACTCTCTGACCAAGGCGCAGCGCCGCGCGCTTCTGGAAGAAACGAAGCGCTTTGCGCTCTCGGTGCGCGCGCCGCGGCCCGTGGAAGAGGCGATTATTACGCGCGGCGGCGTGGACGTGCGCGAGGTAGACCCGAAAACGATGCAGTCAAAGATTGTGCGCGGTGTGTACTTTGCGGGCGAACTTTTGGACTGCGACGCCTATACGGGCGGCTTCAACCTGCAAATCGCGTGGGCAACGGCCCACTGCGCGGCACTTGACATTGCACGCGGCCTCTGACCGCGCGGTATTTCACACGGATTTTGCGAAATTTTTCGCAAAATGATTGACAATTGCGCGGTTATTTGATACAATATACAAAGTTTTTGAAAAAACAGGAGTGGCATATGGAGCGAAAGACCATCTGCGTTGCCGTTGACGGGCCTGCCGGCGCGGGCAAGAGCAGCGCAGCCCGCCTTGCCGCACAGCGGCTCGGCTTCGTCTATGCCGACACGGGCGCCATTTACCGCTGCGTTGCGCTCTCGGCGCTTCGCGCGGGCATCGACCCCGACTGCGCGCCCGAGATCGAAGCGCTGCTTCCGCAGACGCAAATTTCCATACAATGGCTCGGCGGCGAGCAGCATATGTTCCTTGCAGGCGAGGATGTCAGCGCGCTTATCCGCACGCCGGAAGTCTCTTCGGCGGCCTCGCGCGTTTCGGCGCAGCTTGCCGTGCGCGACTACCTGATGCAGATGCAAAGAGACATTGCCTCTTCGCACGATGTGATTATGGACGGCCGCGACATCGGAACCTTCGTCCTGCCCGATGCACCCGTAAAAATATTTCTCACCGCTTCGCCCGAGGCGCGCGCCCTGCGCCGTATGCGCGAGCTGCGCGAAAAAGGGCTCGAGCGCACGCTCGAATCCGTTCTGCTTGAGATGCAGGAGCGCGACGCGCGCGACGAGACGCGCGAAGTGCGCCCCCTGCGCCGCGCAGCCGATGCGGTGCTGCTCGATTCTTCCGACCTGACGCTGGAGCAGACCGTTTCCCGCATGGTCGAAATCATCCGCAAGAAGGTCTGCTTATGATCCGCGTCAGTAACCGATTCTACCGCTTTGTCCGCATTCCCGTGCGCGCCTTTCTGCGCGCGCTGCACCCGGTGATGCGCGTTTCCGGCAAAGAGCATCTTCCCGAAGGACCGTGCCTTTTGTGCGGCAATCATTCCGCATTGACCGACCCGATCTGGGTCGTTCTGGCCGCGTGGTTCGACCGCGTACCGCGCACCATGGCCAAAAAAGAACTCTTCCGTGTGCCCGTGGTCAACTGGCTCGTGCAGCTTGTCGGAGCCTTTCCGGTAGACCGTCAGGGCAGCGACATCGGCGCCGTCAAGACCGCGCTTCGCGCTCTGCGCGAGGGCGAAAAGCTCATGATTTTCCCCGAGGGCACGCGCATTCGCCGCGGCAAGGTTTCCGAGCCGCACTCCGGCGCGATGCTCATCGCCACGCGCGCGGGCGTGCCGATCGTTCCGATTTATATCAGCACGAACAAGCGCATTTTCGCGCCCATCGAAGTGGTGTTCGGCGAACCGATTTGCCCCGGGCAAGGGAAATTCACGCAGCAGCAGCTCGATGAGATGACCGCGGAAATGATGCAGACCATTTACCGACTGGGGGAGAAAGCGTGAGCGTTCGCGTTGCCCAAACCGCCGGTTTCTGCTACGGCGTCTCGCGCGCGGTGCAGACGGTCGAGCAGGCGGCTGCCTCCGGCAGACCGACCGTGACGCTCGGCCCGATCATCCACAACGCCGCCGTGGTGGACAGGCTCAGGCGCCTCGGCGCGTTTCCCGTCGCGCACATCGACGATGTCCCCGAGGGCGCGGATGTCGTTCTGCGCTCGCACGGCGTGTGCCGCGCCGACTGCGAGACGCTCGAGCGGCGGGGGCACCGCCTCATCGACGCGACCTGCCCCTTTGTAAAGCGTATCCACAAAATCGTCTCCGAGGCGCAGAAGCGTTCGCGCCGATGCGTCATCATCGGCACCGCAGCCCACCCCGAGGTCGTGGCCATTGCCGGCTGGTGCGAAGATCCCGAGATCTTTTCCGATGCCGAAGCGCTCGCGCAATGGCTCAAAGACGACCCGTCTCGCCGTGATTTGCCTTTAACGGCCGTTTGTCAGACCACGAACACGCAATTTTTATGGGATTCCTGCAAGAAAATCATAAAAAAAGAGTGTACAAACGCCGAAATATTTGATACAATATGCAAAGCGACCGAGCAGCGGCAGGCAGAAGCCGCCGCACTGGCCGCCGAATGCGACGCGATGATCGTCCTCGGCGACCCGAGCAGCTCCAATACGTCGCGGCTGGCGCATATCTGCGCGCAGCACTGCGCGCGCGTGTTTTCGGCGGAAAACGTCTCGCAGCTTCCGCTGCGGGAGCTTGCGCGCTACTCTACCATCGGCATCACGGCAGGCGCATCGACACCTGCGTGGATAATAAAGGAGGTCAACCACACTATGAGCGAAATTACGAAAATTGATGCTGTCCGCGAGGATAATTTTGAGGAGCTTCTCGAGCAGTCCATCAAGACTTTAAATACAGGAGATAAGGTACTCGGCACCGTCATTGCCATCGGTTCCACGGAGATCCAAGTCGATCTCGGCACGAAGCACGCCGGCTACATCCCGTATGACGAAGTCAGCGCGGATCCCGCCGTCAAGCCCGAAGAAATCCTGCACATCGGCGACGAGATCGAAGTTTTTGTCGTCCGCGTCAACGACGGCGAGGGCGTTGTGCAGCTCAGCCGCAAGAAGCTCGAAGGCATGAAAGTTTGGGACGAAGTCGAAGCCGCCTGCGAAGAGAAGGCCGTTGTCGAAGGCGTCATCACCGAGGAAAACAAGGGCGGTCTGGTCGCCAGCGTCAAGGGCGTTCGCGTGTTCATCCCCGCTTCGCAGACCGGCATCGCCAAGGGCGGCGATCTGTCCGCGCTGAAGGGTCAGACCGTGAAAATGCGCATCACCGAGTTCAACCGCGCCCGCCGCAGAGTTGTCGGCTCCATCCGCGAGGTCAACCGCGAAGAGCGCAGAGCCGCCGTTGAGAAGCTCTGGAACGAGATCGAAGTCGGCAAGAAGTACACCGGCACCGTCAAGTCCCTCACCAGCTACGGCGCGTTCGTCGATATCGGCGGCGTGGACGGCCTGGTCCATATCTCCGAGCTCTCTTGGGGTCGCATCCGCAAGCCCGAAGAGGTCGTCAAGGTCGGCGATACCATCGAAGTCTATGTCATCAAGTTTGACCCGGACAAGAAGAAGATCTCCCTCGGCTACAAGACCGCCGAGATGAATCCGTGGAACCAGTTCTGCGCGAAGTTCAACATCGGCGATGTTACCCCCGTCAAGATCGTCAAGGTTGTCGATTTCGGCGCGTTCGCCGAGATCATTCCCGGCGCAGACGGCCTGATCCACATCTCCCAGCTTGCCGACCGCCGCGTGGAAAAGGCGTCCGACGCCGTCAGCGAGGGTCAGGAAGTTCTGGCGAAGATCATCGACGTCGATTACGACCGCAAGCGCATTTCGCTGTCCCTGCGCGCGCTCTCCCAGCCCGCAGAAGAAGCCG